>BDSW01000134.1 GCA_002898175.1 bacterium BMS3Abin04 | reverse complement strand
AAAAAGAAGTAAAAGGTGATATGGTCGAAGTATTAAAAATTCAAGAAAATCTATATTTGCCTTTAGAGTATAAAAAATATAATATAACCGCAACTTTAAGCGGCATGGAAAAGGTAAATGGGAAAGATGCCATTAAAGTCACCTTCAAAGCTCCAACCGGTAAAACTTGGATTGAATATTTTGATAAAGATTCCGGTTTGAAAGTTAAACAGCAGTCTACGATTAGTCTTCCGCAAGGAAGTTTTACTCAAGTAATTGAGTATAAAGATTATAAAGATGTTAACGGAGTTAAATACCCGTTTAAACTTATTCAATCTATGGGTCCCCAAAAAATTGAGATGGATGTAGAATCCATTAAGGTTAATACGGGAATAAATGATAATTTGTTTAAGATAAAATAAACAACTGTATGCTCTGTTGTTTTTAAAGGATGAAGTAATTAATAAAAATATTTTTTATTTTTATAAGACCGCAGTTTAATAGCTGCGGTTTTTTTTATAAATAGTTGGATCTTCAATAATATGAAAAATGAAATAACGGTCGTTGTATTTGATCTCGGTAATGTATTAATCCCTTTTAATTACGATTTATTTTTGGACAAGCTTGATAAAAAAGAAATGGGATTAGGTAAAAAATTTACAGTGTTATATGACAATAATTACGAGGTTCACCGTGAATTTGAAAAAGGAAAGTTAAGCGAAGCGGATTACTTAAAAACAGTTTTAAAATGGGTTAACTATACAATGGACAAAGAAGAATTCTGCCGTGAGTTCTCTAGTGTTTTTTCGGTAAATAAAAAAGTAGCGGATTTATTACCTGTCTTAAAAGAGAATTATAAATTGGTTCTTCTTTCGAACACAAATGCAATACATAAAAAATACGGCTGGGAAAAATACGATTTCTTAAAATATTTTGATAAACTGGTTTTATCTCACGAAGTTGGAGCTGTAAAACCGGAAGAAAAAATTTATAGAGCGGTTGAAGAATTTACACATAAACCACCGAGTGAACACATTTTTATTGACGATTATGGACAATATGCCGAAGCGGCAAGAAAATTCGGATGGGATGCAATTAAATTTATTGGTTATGATAACTTGGTAAATGAATTAGAAAAAAGAAATATTATTCTAAATGAAGTGAGTAAAGCTCACAAGTAATTTCACTTTACTATAACTTTATAACCGTTCCTTGGCTTTAATCATCTAGAATCCATTTTTTCCAAATATCCGGTTGATAACCGAGCGTAACACTTTTCCCGTTTCGTACAATAGGAGTTCTAAAAAGTAATGGATTGTTTAACAATTCCGTTTCGGTATTAAAAACCATATAACCCAAATTTCGTTTTCTGAATTCTTTACCTTCTTTATCTAACAATTCTTCCACGTCAAAAACTCTTTTTATATTTTCAAGTTCTCCGGGACTAACTCCCTTTTCAGCAAAGTTTCTGAATTGAAATTTTATGTTTCTCTCTTTAAAAAAACGCTCGGCTTTTTTAGTGTCTTTACATTTTTTTGTTCCGAGGATCTGAATATTCATCTTTGTCTATTAAAAATTATCAATGTGAAAATTAAACATATTAAAAAATTATTAAAGTAAAGTAGTTAAAATAATTCTAAATTAGAATTCTAAGTGCTTAACCGCGAAGACGCCAAGGCGCAGAGAAAAATCAATTTATTTCAACATTTTGCCTTCTTCAACTTTCCCTAATTTAAAGAAGATATATTTTCTTTGAGCAACTTTGTGGCTCTTTGTGGTATAGCTTTTAAAAATGCCTTTATAAAATTCGTGCAAATCATATTTTTTCATTTTTTATCAGCGTCCTATTTTTGTAACTGCTAAGATGTTAAGGCGCAGACGAAATATTTTAAGATCTATACATTTTTCACATTTTACCTCAAACAATTTGTGAACCTTTCCCAGGAAACTTTATTTGATGATAATAGTAGAAAACAATATATTTAACGATCGAAACAAATCCGGAAAATATTTTGAAAAACACAATCTTAAAAATTATTTGTGCTATTGCTCTTACATGCTTAATTTTTGTAAGCGATCTATTTGCAAACACTACAGATGCGAAATTCGATTCTCTTATTACTTCAGGCATCAATCAAATTTACAATATAAAATTTCCTGAAGCACAGAAAACGTTTGCTGTAATGAGAGAAGAATATCCTCATCATCCGGCTGGTAAATTTTTTGACGCAATGATTATTTGGTGGAAGATTGTACTGGATAAAGATAACGAAGAATATGATGATCTCTTTATCGATAAGCTGGATAGTGTAATTGATATGTGTGACAGTATTTTAAATGAAGACCCCAACAATATTGATGCAATGTTTTTTAAAGGCGGTTCGCTTGGCTTTGAGGGTCGTTTATATGCCCTTAGAAAAAAATGGTTTGATGCGGCATTAAGCGGAAAGGATGCTTTGCCTCTTGTGTATAGAGTTTATGAAGTTGATCCGAATAATAAAGATGTGCAGCTTGGTTTTGGTATCTATAATTATTATGCCGAAGCAATTCCGGAAAAGTATCCGTTTATTAAACCGGTTATGATATTTTTCCCGGGCGGTGACAAGGAATTAGGAATAAAACAGTTGAAAGATGCTGCGGAGCACTCAAAATATGCTAAAGTAGAAAGTCGTTTCTTTTTAATGACTTTGTATTACCAGTTTGAAGAAGAATATAAAATTGCTCTTAATTACGCTAAAGGTCTGGTAAAAGACTTTCCCGATAATCCTATTTTTGAAAAATACTTGGGTAGAACTTATGTAAAGCTGGGAAACTATTATGATGCTTCTTTGGTTTTTAGCGACATACGAAATAAATGTAATATGCCTTTACCCGGTTATTCGGATAAGATTAAAAGAGAAGCCGATTATTACATCGGAGTAGAATTGGAAATTAAAAAGGATTTGGATTCCGCTGTAACTGTATTTCAGGAATGTATCAATCTTTCTAGAAAAGTAGACGGCGATAAAGAATCGGGATTTTTTATTAATGCGGTTTTTTATTTAGGGAAAATATATAACGAAATGGGAAAGAAAGAATTGGCTGTGAAGAAATATAAGGAAGTCTTAGAGCTAGATGATTACAAAGGTTCACATGAGAGAGCCGGAAAAGAATTACAAAAATTATCTCAGAAGTAAATTTATTAAAACGTAGTAGAGATGCCAATCCTGTGAAATCCGCCTATTGAACCCATCGATGAAAAAGCGTAATCGAAATTATATTTGCTTATTAACAAACCAAGACCAATATTAAAACCGGCTAATCCTGCAGTGGTACCTATTTTAAGCTCTCTGCGTTTTTCGTTGTCGTAACCGATTCTTAGTTTTAATGATTTCGATAATCTGAATTCACCGCCGAATGAAAATTGCTTGAATCTATCGGCAAAATTATTTTGTTTTTCGTTTAGCTTATTCAATGAAGCAAAAATTGTTAAAGGAAGATGCTCTAGTTTCTTAGATAATCCAAATCTTATATCTAACGGGAGATCTTCACTGGTGGAGAAATAGCTTTTTATTTGTGTCCCGAGATTAAGCACCGCAAAACCAAAGCTCCAATTTTGGTCGGGAATTATATATTGCAGACCAAGATCAAAAGCAATTCCGGTTGAATACTTACCGGCTATTGAAGAGTAAATGAATTTTGTACTTATTCCGTAGTTAAAATTCTTATCAATCTCATTTGCGTATCCAATTATGAATGCAGCTTCACCAGCGCTAAAACTACCAAGTTTTTCTCCAAAGTCATTTGCTTCGGTAAACGTTCCGTAATTTATATATTGAACAGCAGCTGCAAATCTGCCGATGCCCTCAAATTCCTGCGAGTATGTGACACTTGCCGAGTTAATATCTAGTAAATGTTTAAAGAATGAAAATGAAATAGGTCGCTTTTCTAAATTTTTAATTCCGGCAGGATTGTAAAATAAAACATTCGGATCGTCATTATTTGCAACAAAACTTCCTGCTAAAGCTGCTGCACGGGGACTTGTATCAAGACGCAAAAAATCATACGTGTTTTGCGCATAAATTGAATATGAAAGTGTAAATAAAATGACCCAAAACTTTTTCACAAATCCCTCAAATTTTTAATAGACGATATTAGTTATAAATGGATTTAATGGCAAGGCAAAATCCTTGTCGGTTTACTTAACAAATTTATTATCGAACAATAATATAAACAATAAATAAAAAAACAAAGTGAAAAGCAGATCAATATCTTTCCGGACAATTTCATTAGTGAAATTATTTTAATTTTTCATTTTAGTTCTCTAAAAACGGGGAACCTTTTCTCACTTTCATAAGTCAAACCCAAAGAATGAACGGAATAAATCCTTGATTGATAGTTGTCATCTGGCTAAATTTAAAATTTAAAGAACTTTCATTTCTATAAAATATTTACTTGATGATAATTTTAAAGAAAATAATTCTGCTTCAAATATTTTTGTTTTTACTTTCGTTATCTATAAAAGCACAGGTAAAAACAAATTTAGATGTAATGAATATTCTTATCGATCATTCTGTTGCAGATATTTCTAATAATATTAATAAAGAATCCGAGATATACTTAAACTTTAATTCATCGAGTAAATACGGTTTATTTAAAAACAGAATAATAACAGACCTGCAAAAAAGTGTTTATAGGTTGCGGGATATGCGCGGACAAGAAGTAACCGAATTAAGTTATTCATTAAACCGTGCAAAAGTAAATTATGAGGATGTTATTAAAGACGGTTTATTCGGCGGCTATTTGGTGAAACGCAAGATCAGTATTGGCGGAAGTTATTATCTTTCGAAAAAAGGGAATATAATTATTAGTAATAATTTTAACTATTCAAATACGGATACGGTTGATTACGATAAGCTAAAAGAAGTGGAAAACCCGGCGTATCCTTTTTCTACAGGCGATATACCTTCAATTCCGTTTTTCTCCGGTATTTGGGAACCTGTTCTTGCGCTGGGAACTGCAGCCATAACAATTTTTTTGTTCTTTACGGTTCGTTCTAACTAAAATTTTTAGCATTTGAATGGATTAAAAAATTATATACTTTTACAGTTCTGAAATTTAAACAAAATAAGATTTTATATGCTTAAGAAAATAATAATAATTATAACATTGGTTACTTTGGTAAATTGTTCGGGTACAATTGATACCAGTAATTTAACACCTGAAAAACATCTTGAATATGCAATGTCTCTTTATAATGATGGCGATTATGAAGAAGCTGTTAGAGAGTTTCAATCTATTATATTGCAATTTGCCGGCAACACCGTAAACGACGATGCACAATACTACTTGGGAATGTCATATTTTAAGCAAGAGCAATATTTGCTGGCGGCTTATGAATTTAGTAAACTAATTAGAGATATTCCGGCAAGTAAATTTGTGCCGGATGCACAATTTATGCTGGCAGATTCGTATTACGAACTTTCCCCACCGTATCCATTGGATCAAAAATATACAAAGAAGGCAATTGATGAATTTCAAGCTTACATTGATTTTTTCCCTACTAATGTAAAAGTTCAAGATGCTGAAAAGAAAATAAAAGAATTGAATAACAAACTTGCCGAAAAGGAATTTAACGCAGCGCGTATCTATAAAAGAATGGAATATTATAATGCGGCAATTAAATTTTACGGACGGGTTGCAGATACTTATCATGATACGAAATATGCTCCCCTTGCGCTTTACAATAAAATAAACCTTCTCATTTATAAAAAAAGAAACAAAGAAGCATTAAGAGATATAGCTGAATTTTTAGGCAGATATCCCGATAATGAAAAAGCGGAAGAATTAAAAAATCAATTAAAACAACTTGCCGAAGCAAAATAATGGCTGAACATTCAAAGAAAGCCAAAAGGGTTAGTGAATCGATTATAACGATGACCGAATTGGTACTGCCGCATCACGCAAACCAGCTTGGTAATTTACTTGGCGGGCAGCTTATGCATTGGATTGATATCTGTGCGGCTCTTTCTGCTTCCAAACATTCACAGCGGGTTTGTGTAACTGCTTCTGTTGATAATATTGACTTTCGTCACCCTATTAAAGTTGGAGATGTTGTTACACTTGTTGCATCTGTAAATAGAGCTTTTAATTCATCCATGGAAGTCGGTGTTAAGGTTTTTAAAGAAAATTTTTCATTGGGTATGCATGTACACAGTAATTCCGCATATCTGACTTTTGTAGGTATTGATGAGAACAACAAACCGGTAAAAACTTTTGAAGTAATTCCGGAAACAGACGATGAAAGACGCAGGTATAATGAAGCTCTTGTTAGAAGACAAAACAGGCTTAAAAATCGCAAAATCCGGAATTAGCATCCTTTTATTTTTTATTTTTACTTTTGGGAATAATATTGATGCACAAATTACGGTAAAAGATTTTTGTGCAACAAAGAACTATTCAGTACCTCAAAGTTTTAATCAATTCTGTTTCATAAATTCAGAGAAAGATTCCTCAAAAGAATTATTCCTCTTTAATCCCAGCAAAAAAAGAATATCTCTTCTTTATTCCGAACAGGATTCTTTATTTAATAAATACGTTAAAAAGTTTTTCTTTTTCCCGATATCCGATTTCGGTTATTTTAATAATATTTCCAAACTAGGCAAATTTTATATATTTATTTCAAATAAAAGCCGTGTAGCCGGATTAGCGTCTTTTAATAAAGGTAAAAGTTTAGTGCTGATCAACAGTCTGTTTTTTGACTCTTACCCAAGTAAAATAGCTGTTGCCGATGTTGATAACGACGGTATGAACGAAGGTTTGGTTTATGGAAATAATTTTAACGGCTTATCTTTACTTAAGCAGAATAATTACAAATTGGAAGAAAATCATTTTTATAAAAATAAGATATTTTCAGATGCTGTTTTTGCGGATTTCGATTATAATGATTACGCCGATATAGCTGCGATAGACTTAATTAGTAATTCAATAATTTTTTTTATGAACGATGAAAGCGGAGCCTTTAAACCTGAACGGGAAATAAAAGAAGATAAAAATTTAAAAGGATTAAAAGCAATAGACTTTAACGAAGACGGTTTTGTTGATCTAATGTTTTCTCAGCCTAATACTATTAAAATCCTTTTGGGTGACTCGGTTTCATCTTTTAATAAAAGTATTGAAATACCGGTAAAGGGAAACGTTGATAAGTTTGTTATAAATGATTTTAATAATGACAAGAAAAACGATATCGCTTACATCGATAAACAAGAGAGTAACCTTTTTA
>BDSW01000133.1 GCA_002898175.1 bacterium BMS3Abin04 | reverse complement strand
TGCAGAAAAGTTATCTTCGGGAATATATTTTTGTGTATTCGAAGCAAAAACAACGTCTGTACAAAAGCTTATTGTTCTCAAATAATTTTTTGTCTGAGCAAATCAAAATATCATATTTAATTTTCATCACTTGTGGCTCATGGGGTTAATAATCCGGAGATTATTAGTCCGCTATTTGCTGGATTGCAGGTTCAATCCGCCGCGGCGGACTGTTCCCGCAACAAAGAAAATCCTTAACGATTTTTGGGGTTAAATAGTTTTCCAAATTATTCCCAATGACAATCCAAAGTATAGTTTTATAAAAAGTCATTAAATTTAAAAAATTTCAAAAATATAACTTGACAAAACTTGACACTTACTTTTATTTAAAGTATTTTATAAAGTATGAGTAAATCACTAAATACAAGTCTTATTAAAGAAAAAATTGCTGAATACGGAATAAGCCAATCCAAACTCAGTAAAGAGCTTGATGTTAGCAGAGAATCGGTTTCGCAATGGCTAAAAAATAGAACTTTTCCTCGTCCGTCAAAACTTCTTAAATTAGGCAAATTGCTTGATTTAAAATATTCCGAGCTTGTAGAAATTGATACAACTCTTGAACCACAAGTTGCTTTTAGAAAAGTTGGCTCTGCAAAAACAAAAGTTAATCACTACAAAAGAGCAAAAGAAATGGGTTATGCTCTTGAACAGTTGGTTGATTTCCTACCAAAAAATATGATGATAAAACCTCCGGAATTAAAAAAACCTGTAAACAATTACGAATATATTCAGAGCGCTGCAGAAACTATTAGAAATATTTTTGAAATTACTGATTGGGGAATTAAATTCGATGAAATTATTAGTATTTTAAATTCGTTAAATGTTATCTTAATTCCTGTACTTCTTGGAAGTAAGAAAAACCACGAAAATGCAATTCACATTTATCTACCTAAAAGCCAAACCACTTGGATTTATATAAATTTAGATACAAAGATATTTGATTTCAAATTTTGGCTATCACACGAACTTGGACATATTTTAACTCCTTCATTAAAAGGAAAAGAAGCCGAGGATTTTTCAGATGATTTTGCAGGAGCCTTTTTATTTCCTAAAGAATTAGCCAATAGAAAATATGACGAACTTTTAAAACTAAAAAGAAAAATAGAGAAGATAAATTCTCTAATAAGTACTGCCTCCGATCTTATTATTTCTCCAATAACAATTCTTAAAGAAATTAATAAGTATGCTAAATTCCATAATCTAAAGGCTATTGAGTTAGAAGAAAATACTTTTTATGCTGCTACAACTAAATTTACAAAGAATTATAGTTTGGTAAGTGAATTGCTTCTGGGGAAAGAAAATCCAACTGCTAAAAAATATATTAAAATTGCAGAAGATAAGTTTAAAACGAAATTTTATACTTTACTAAGAAATTATGATAAAAGATATGGAATTACTTCGAATTATATAAAAAGTGTATTGAGTATTTCAACAACTGATACTAAAGAAATTTATGCGTATTTAAAAAATGCCTCAAATTAAAATATTACTGGACACCAACACCTACCTCCGCCTTGCCAAGTCTATTCATCCGCTTTTAGGAATTGAATTCGGAAAAGAAAAGTTTACACTCTATATCCATAAAGAAATTGAAATCGAGCTTAACAGAAGTTCGAGGTTACAAAATAAATTTAATTGGATGGAACAAGATGAGTATAGACAAAACCGAAAAAAGAAACTTATTATAAAAAAAAGTAAACAAGAGGAGATAGAAAACACCTATGATTATATTTGGGAATATCAAAAAGAGCAAAAACTTAATTTATCACGTGAAGATATTTATTGCATTGCAACTGCTTTGGAATTGGGAACTAAATTGGTAACTGACGACCAGAATATGATTGAAGTCTGTAATGAATTTGAAGTTAATGTTTTCAGCACTTTGGAACTAATGAAATTAATGTTTGACAATAATCATATTGACTTAAATAAAATTAGTGAAATTACAGAATACTGGAAATACGAAAATGATTTACCCGCAAATTTTCAGAAAGATTTTAAAAAATTTTTCAAGTAAACAATATTTTGGATATTTATTTTTTCAGTTGTCTATATCCACGTTTGACATTCATAAAACCTTGTATTAAGTTTGAGTATATTTAACAGCGCTAAAGATAGTATCTTTGGTTTGACATCCTACTTTGTAGGACGTTTCCATTTTAAATTAAATCCATTCCTCTAAAATTTCATTAGCCATTTTTTCTGCAAGATGTCATTCGTATAATTCCTCGTGTATATATTATACTCGTTAAAAATAGTGCTATTTTTGAAGCAAGTTCTCGTTCGTTGGTTTTGATATTCGGCACTGTTAATTCGAGATGATTTGTAAAAAAACTGAGCTATAATAACTCTGTTAAATAAAAATACTTAAAGATTTTATAAGCTACAACAAAATCAAATAATTATTATTTAATGTAAGATTAAAAACTTTGGAAATATATTTTAAGAATAGTTAAAGTTAGTCCAACAAATGCAAAAATGGCATATAGCGGATTTATAGATTTGAAAAGTATGTAGAGAATTAAGCGTAAAGCTTAATTCTCTTTTAAGAAAAATATATTACTGCGTAAACCAGCAGTACAAGATGTAAAAGGACTAAACTACCTATTAACGAATTTTTCATCATTAATTTTCTTTTATATTTTTTATCCTCTTCTATTGCCCTTTCGCTGTAGAAATCTCCGTTACTTGGATTCCATTGAGGATTAGATAAAGGTTGTTCGATATAATTTTCCATATTTACTCCTATTTTTAATTATAACGGTTAAAGAAAATTCTCTGTAAATCAACGAGCAAAAAATAAAGGAAAAACAAATTTCATTAGTGATTCAACTCACATAACCGTTTTTTTCACTAATATTGAAGAAAAAATATGCGATTTTTAATCAATGATTTTTTTTATAGATAAAGATAATTTTATAATTATATAAGAAATCTTCCCGTTTTGGAGTAAATTCCTTGAAAAAAACACAAAATAGTATTAGTTTACATTATAAAATATTTTTTTTTAACAAGCGGGAAAAATTATGACTGCTCGAAACTTAGCCCAGGAAATGTCTTCTCTAACATGTGAACTTGCAAGAGCATGTAATGAAAAAGAGAAAAAATTTGCAGCACAATTTAATCTTACTCCGGCAGAGTTTAGATGTTTAAGATTGTTTTCAAATAACGATGCATTACCAATTAAATTTTTGACTAAGTCTTTGGGTATTACTCCGGGTAGAACTACCCATATTTTAACTTCTCTGGAAGAGAAAAGACTTGTTAAAAGGAAAGCCGATCAAAAAGATAAAAGAAATATGATTGTTGAACTAACAGCAAAAAGCAAACCTTTTATCAAGAATCTTAATGAAAACCATATCAAAATTCACGAAGAGATTCTGCAGCACATTAAGAAAAATGACCGTGAAATTATTATTAAAGCAATTCAGGAAGTAATTGATGCTTTAAGTATGTGGACAGATAAGAAAAAATAATATAATAAATTGTTGACTTGTAAATTTGAGCTGTGTAAATCACGGCTCTTTCTGTTTTAAGCCGGCTTTATATCCTTACTAACAATTTCATCTATGCGCAAATTAAAGGTCTTAATAATCGATGGAGAGTATTTTCCCTTTATTTCATGCAGAAATATTAGAGAAATGTAAAATTAAGGATTTATTTTAATAGTTATTAAACTGGTTTTTAACTTTCCTAATTTACTATAACTTAATATTAAGGCAAGGCAAATATGTTTATTTATGCAATTTCACCGCCGCAACTTGACCCTGCTCCCGCCGTACATGCAAAACAATGCTGACCTACGGTTATCCTTCTACTTTCTAACTTGCTTTGATTGAAATCTCTAATATGTCTTGGAGACCCTTCTATAACGGGAAGTTCCAGCATCTGGTTAAAATCGCAGTCATACAAATTACCTTCCCAGCTGATAGAAAGAGTAAATTTACACATCACATTTTCTGCTGCAGCAGGGTTAAAGGCATTCACCAATTTAGCCATATAGTCTTCATAATTTCCGGAAACAAGAAGATAATCCAAGTATCTGCTGATTGGCATATTGGTTATAGTATAAAGGTTGTTAAAAACCAGATCGAAATTTTTAGCCAATTCTCTTTTATAATCTCTTTCCAAGCATTCTTGTCCCGGCGGAAGGAATGCACCAACCGGATTATAAACCAAATTAAAAATAAGTCCGGTTTCTCCTTTCCCATATCCGAGTCCGTTTAATAGCTTCATCGTTTTTATCGATTTTTCAAAAACTCCATCACCTCGCTGCTTATCTGTAAATGAAGCTTTGTAATAAGGTAAGGATGAGACAATCTCAACTGCGTTATCGGCTAAAAACCGGGGATAATCTTCAAACCCGTTTGTGACAAGAATTGTTAAATTAGAGCGAATAATTATATGCCTGTTTAGTCTTTTTACTTCGGAAACAAACCATTTAAAATTCGGATTCATTTCGGGCGCTCCACCGGTTAAATCAACAGTTTGAATATCGGAATTTGCAAGGGCTTCCAGACATAATTCCATCGTTTTTTTCGTCATAATTTCTGTTCTGTCCGGACCGGCATCAACGTGGCAATGTTTGCAAACTTGGTTGCATATTTTACCTAAATTTATTTGCATAATTTCAATTTTACTCGTACGCAGTTCACCTTCTCCTACTTTAAGGAATTTTTCGTTAAAAGTTGGGAAACCGTTTTTACGATTGATAATTTTTAATTGAACTTCAGGTAAAGCCAAGTTTTTACCAAAAGCTTTCATACTTTTATGTCTGCTTTCCACTTTAATTTCCTTTCCTACATTGTTAATTTTCCATTTACGTTTTTCATTTGAACTCCATGAACTAGTGAAGCTCCGCCTCGTATTGCACTTGCTACGTGAACAGCTTCTGTCATTTGTTCTAAATCGGCGCCTTTCTCTAAAGCCGCTTGGGTATAAGCATCAATGCAGTATGGGCATTGAACGGCATGTGCAACTGCAAGTGCTATTAATGCTTTTTCGCGTTCGGAGAGAGCGCCGTCTTTAAAAACTTCGGTATACCACGAATTAAACTTTTTCCATAATTCCGGTGCGCCTTCGCTAATCTCTGCAAATTTATTTAAATCTTTTGGATTATAATAAGTATCCATAGTTTTCTCCTGCATTAAAAATTATTAATAAAAATTAAATTAAGGTATTGCTAAAAAGAGGGAGCTATTGGAGGCGCTTTGTGAAAAGAGATTTTGAATTTTTTCAAACTAGTAAATATTATTATCAGGTTCAAACAAAAACAGCGTATTTTTCTAAACCGGTTTACTACCATGGCTTCTAGTAATCTTATAATAATTTTTTTTAAATGAACTAAATCTGAAATATTTTTTATGCTATCAACGTCATGTTTTTCCCCTAAAAAAAATGTAAAAACATTAACTTTGACAAGTAGCTTTATTAAAGAACTTCTAATTTTTCCGGTTTGAAACGGAAGATTTAAAAAATCTTTATCTGCTATTTTCTCAAAATCATTTTTAGTAATTGATAATAGATAAAAACCTCCGTCTTTACTTGGACCGATATAAGCTCTTCCGTTGCACAATAAATTTAATGATTTGCTAATATCTTCTTTTGTAAGATTGGGAGTATCATTCCCAATAACAGCTATTTTATCATAATTCAGGTTAGAAACATGTTTTATTGCCGACAAAAATTTAGTGTTGAATTTTTTTTCTTTTTGATGAATAATTCCCGTGAAAAACTTTTTATACTTTAAGAAAACAGTCGGAAGTTCATTAAAATTACCATGGTTTGTAGAAAGAAACAAATCGATATTATTTTTACTTGCCGCATCAATTGCAGTTTCCATTGTTTTTGAATTAAGTGTCTCAATTACTTTGATAGAAAGATTTTTTGAAGGTGCTAACTTCTTTTTGAGAGAATCTAAATACGGAAGCTGTGCAAAGAGTATTAATGCTTGTTTAATTGTAAAACCTCAGAAAATTTTATTGAATAGAAATTTCAGAAAAAAATATTTTAGAAAATGTAAACTTGGCGACTATTTAATTTAATATTTTGAAATTAGTAATAAATATTATCAAAAAAAAGAGCGTCCGGAGACGCTCTAAGATAAAACGATTTAATCTAACAATTATTTACAAGAAAATGCATAACCGACTTCAATTTGAAATTGACTCATTTCAATTTCTATTGTTTGCTGGTTTGGAGCTTCAAAAACATTAGTACCGCTAACAGAATTTGAAGGGGCGTACATGAAAGCAACGCTTAATTCGTTGGATTTATTTATTTTCCTGGTTATACCGAAAGTGATGTGTTGCTGAATAACAGCAGGAGCTAAAATATTGAATAGAACTTCACTTCCTTTTATCGGGTTATTGCCATAAGAATAACCAGCCATCAAGGTCCAGTCTTGTACTTTATATAAAAGGCCAAGTTTGTAAATCAATATATCATCCCAGCCAAAACCCGAGCCGTTATCGGTACCTAGAGGAACATGTTTCGGATTAGGAACAAATCCGCCTTGTCCATCTGGAAACGCCGGCGGTAAAGCCATGGGATCGATTGGATTAGCAATAGCTTTTACACCGCTGTAAAGAATTTGTTGAACGTCAACAGCAATTGTGAAGTCTTTTGTTGCATCAAAAGCAAATCCTACATTCCAAGTTGAAGGGATATCAAATTTTCCGTGTTCTGCAAACAAACCTTTGTATTTGTCAAATGCACTCATACTTGTTTTTAATTGATACGAAGCGCCTATTGCTAAGTAAGGTAATAATCTTCCTTGATAACCTATTCTAAATCCGAATCCGGTAGATATGCTGTGTCTATTGCCTGATAAATCAGCGGGATCGCTTGACATTCCCATTGCACCAAACATTCCTAATCCTTTAGCCGCAAATCTTTGCCATGCAAAAAGACCGGTAATACCTAAAGCTTGTGTTTCGCTTAACTTAATAGAATAAGTAACTCCGAAAAACATTTGTTCTAAATTTACGCCTGCATCAGGGGAATTCGGATCACCGAAAATCGGTTTGGGGTAATCCGTATTCATTCCTCCGTTTCCAAACAATGCAGCACCTATTGCCATTTTATCGTTTAGCATCCAATTAGCGCCAAGCGAAGCCATCGGAAATCCGTTTGATTCACTTTTTGTTACTCCGGGAGCTAATCCGAATGTACCGGGAAAACCTGAAGGGTTGCCGGTTACGGTAAACTGACGACTTGGACTAAAATATGCAAAATTTACATCGTATCTTGTTCCTATAAACGCTAGCCCGGCAGGATTGGAA
>BDSW01000132.1 GCA_002898175.1 bacterium BMS3Abin04 | reverse complement strand
TAAATCTCTTACCCTTGATAATTTTTCATTTTCAATCTTCATGTTGTATAGTTTCATTAATTCATCTTCAGCTAAATAAATAACTTCATTTTTTTCTGATTTGGACCTGAAAGTTTTGTAACTCGTATTATTTGTATATCCATTATCGTTAGACCAGATCATAAATGTTTTAAAAAATTGAATGGTTTTGTGAGCTGAATTATTAAGCATTCCCTTTTTTGTAATCAGGAAAAGAAAGAATTTTTCAAAAAATAAATTAGTTATTTTATCAAAGTCTAATTTTACTTTGTATTCCTTTTCGTATTCCTGCAGTAAAGATTTAACACGTTTATATTTTTGAATAGCTGCTTTAGAAACATTAGCACTTTTTATTTTGATAAAGTCATCAAATATTCCAAAGAAACTATCGTCTTTTTTGCTAAAATGATTTGAGATTGCATTTGTTATTTTATCAAAGTTTGCCGTTGGATTGTTCGATCTAATTTTATAAACAATATCATAGATTTTATTTTCGTAAGCATCCAGTATCTTATTTATATTCCGGTACCGGTTCTTTTCAATACTACTTTTTGTTTTTCTTAAGTTTAATCTTTGCCGTTCTTGATCCCAATGTTCAGGATTACATTTACAACCGGTATTTAAGCAAAGTTCTTTTCCTCTTTCCCTTACATAGCAAAAAACAGTTTTCTCTTTTGACTTAGTTTTATATCGTGGAAAGTAAAAATTGACTGTCATAAATACACCTTGTAATTAAAACTTTAATACAAAAATAAGAATAAAAAATGTAATACGCAATAGTCTTGCACAAAATCTACACAATAATATTACACAATAACGGATTAAGTTTATATGTTATGGTTTACTGATTTCAAAGGGTATAATTTGATAACTAATTATAAAACAGTTAGTTATGTTATTTTTTGGAATTTTCTTTCGGTATTATGTGAATGATAAAAACGTTAAAAAAACAATAGATTCAGTTCCCGCCCTCTCCGCCATATATGTTATAGTAAGTTACGAGAATCTCACACAATTTCACACAAATAAGCACTTTGAAAGGACCACTACGTTTTAATTTTTTAGAAAATAAATTTGAAAACAATTACAATTAATTATTTTATGTAGTGTATTGGTTCAGCGTGAAAAGGAATTTCCGATAAAAAGAGATAAGGGAAAAGCCATAAAAATCAGCTGGCATTTCTCACCTCAAAGCGATTCAATTTTGCTTGTTCTAATTTAACATTTCTTTCAATGATTTTTTCATGAACTCTGCCGAGCAAAAGATCTTCCGGTGTTAGATAAAACAAAGCACTGTGCAGTCTTTCAGTATTGTATTTATTAACAAAGGCTACAACTTGCTCTCTTGCGTCATCAAGGTCAATCAAAGAAGTTGTTCTCAAACATTCTTCGTTGATAGTCTTATGATATCGTTCTATTTTACCGTTAGCCTGGGGATAAGCAATAGATGTTTTCACATGCTGCAGTCCGGCAAGCTTAATAAATTCAGAAAAATCTTTAGAAATATACTGAGAGCCATTATCTGAAATTAGTCTCGGTTTAACGCACGGAAATTTTTCAAGAGCTCTCTGGATCGTGATTTGAACATCATATTCTTGCATGTTCATTCTTAATTCGTGATGAACGATATATCGTGAATAGCCATCAATAACAGAAATAAGGAATAAGAATGTACCTTTGAAGTTAACATACTTGATATCAGTGTGCCAATGTTCATTAGGAACTGTCGGTTGAACAAAACCAGTGCCTTTTGTTGATTTTCCAGTTCTATTCCAGATGTTCAGTAACCCGGCTCGTTTAAGCATACGATAGGTTGTTGACGGGCTTACAGCAACAATATTCTCATCTAACATTCATATATGTCAATCTTCTGTATCCCTCGTTAGGATGAGATTTAGCATAGTTAATAATGGCTTCTCTTTCCCAGTTAAGTATCCAATGTTTCTTTGGTGTCTTACCGTTATGATTATTTGGCTGGTCATATCTGGATATCCACGAATGGTATTTGCTGCCGGATATACCTATCATTGAGAGCAATTTCTTTTGAGATATGTTTGCTTTGGATGTTATCATTTTAGTAAAAACAACGACGTTGTCCCTAACATCGGGTTCTGTCCACTTGTCGTTTAATCCTCCCCATTGATCTTTTTTTTTGCATTGACAGTTTCTTGAAGCAAATAATTGATTGCCTCGTCACGATCCCGAAGTGTGGCTTCGAGCTTTTCTATTTTCTTTTGTTCGGAGGTTTTACTTCTCTTTTTATTGTTTTAGGCTCCGAAGATAGTAGGCGCTGACTCGAATAGTTTTTTCTTCCAATTGTAGATGTCATTGGGGCGAACATTATACTGTTCGCATAGCTGACTTACCGACAAATTATTGTCGAGTAATTCTCGTAATATTTTTGCTTTTTGTTCAGCTGTGTAGTGTTTTCTTTTGTGCATTTTGTTCTCCTAAATTTTTCATAGTTACTAATTTAGGAAATTCCCGTTCCATCTGAAGCTTTACAGTAGGTGAAGCGTTAAAAGATTAAGATAATTTAAATAGATTTCAATATTTCTTCGAATTTCTTTTTGGATATTCCGATTGCTTTTAGTGTAGTATGTAAATGAAGGATAGGAACATCCTTATAGTTAGTATCAATTGTAACAGGGCGAGGTAACGGATTATCAGGACGATCCCAAATTTCATGGCTGGATTTAGTTCTGACATATTGTAAATTTAGACTCTTTAATATTTTTTTTGTATTTTTTTATAGGAATTGGTTTAATACCCATAGCTAGATTGGAATAGAAATATTTTCAGTTATGGATTTAGTTTTGCTTTTCTGTGCGAGTGATAGAATATCGTTTATACTAACTTGCGGCGGTTTATAGGATATATCAGGAATTTGTCTGAGCGTCCAGCCCAGCTGTAATAAAACTTTCTCAAGAGTTCCTTTTTTATGGACATCCTCAAAAAATATTTTTAAAACTTCATCAAACTTCTTCTTCGCTGTTGTCATTCTTTCCGCATAAGCAGAAAGCTCGAGGCTTGGACAATAGGCGACAACATAATCATCCTCATGAATAAATAACACATCGACTAGAACTTCAATTACTTTTTGATCCTGAAAATATCGCTGGTTTATTCTATCCATTTTATGGTTCCTTTCTAAACATTATTAGTGAGGATATAGATAGTATTTTTTAATATAAATTTTTCACTTATATAAAATTAGAAAATAATATAAGTTCAATTGTTTTTCTTACTCAACATATTCAACCGTTGGAGTATACAACTTATGAGAGGAAAATTCTTAGAATTGTTGAAAAAGAAATTTCATGAACTCAATGCAGCAGATTTAATTAACGATTTTGAGAATGTTAGAGAATCTCTTATAAGTGATATTTCTAGTATAAGCTTAAACAATAAACCAAAACTTATTGACTTTGGAAAACTAGATAAACAGCTTATCAAAAACATTACGGCAAACAAAAAGAATGTTCTGGATGGCTACAGCTTTGGATTATATGATTTGGGTATGTATACTAACAGTATTCAGAAATCCATTTTTTTTGTAATAACTGGATTTAAAAAATCTAAAAAAAAACAAGATATGTAATTCATTTAATAAAAACTTTGTATAATCAAAATATATCCTCAGTTTTTCTCAGTCTTGAAGTCCCCGAATATGATTTGTATAAATTATTAAAACCTTTTTTCATAAGAATTGATGATTCAAAACTTAAATCCGGTAACCACAAATACCTTTCGCTCAATGAACTAGAACAAATAAAATTATTGCAATTTGATTCCGGGAAATTAGAAGTGAAATGCGCTTCAGGTTTAAATATAAATGAAGTTATTGGAATGATTAAGAGGTTTGCCAAACTTGATACCGAAGTTGCCTTTATTGATTTTTTACAGAGAATTAGAACAGATATTAAAAATAGAATCAATGAACTCAAAGTAATATCTCAGCTATGAGCTGACAGTTCTAGAAAACTAAACATAGGAATATTTTTACTTAATCAATTATCAAATATTGCTTACTGATTTGAAGAAATATGATATTGCCAATTATAATGATGTTTGTAGAGATTCACACTGAAGTCCTTAGACGAAGCTGGATTTGCTGATACTTTCCTTTTGCATCTTTGCCTTTGTAAAAGGGATAATCAGATATTTAATATAACAGAAAAATCCTTAAATTTGAATTGTTATAATCAATAAAGTTGAAGCCGCTAAACTCATTACTCTAAATTCGACATGAAAGGATCCCATCAAATAATTTGGTTGGAATTAATACGATCATTAGAAATGATAAACATAGTTCTAATACATCCAAATGAGACTAATAAATAAAATTTGATAGTTTTACAAATTACGGAACTACAGCAGTCTCAAATTCCTATATGAAATATTATTTTATCTTGATTCAAGATAATCATTTAGGCAATACATTTTCATATCTGTTTTACGAAATTCCGATTTACCGGTTTTTATTAAGTTAATTTTTATTCGTTCGCCGGGAAGAAGGTTAAAACCATTAATTAAAAAAATATAGTCCGGGTGAGTTAAATAAATAAACAATGTTAGAGATGTTGAAGATACTTCGATATAACTTTCTGCTCCTGTTATTACAACTTCAGCTTTCAATTCTGCAACCGGCAATTTAATATATTTCCATTCTTCACATGCAAGTACAGTACGGGAAATCATTTCATCATTCTTATCAAATAATGAACATACAACAATCTTATTTTCTAAGTCCTCTTCATAAAAATCAATAATCCCATTGCTAATTCTTTTTTTAGAGTTGAGATTTATAATTATATTTTCTGTTTCATTACTTTTATAATCCCATAAATAAATTTTTACTTTTCTTAATTCATGTTTCAAATTCCCATTATTCAGATTCAACACTACTTTTTTAGAACTTTTTTGAAAATATAACAGTTCGCTCTGAAAAGCGGATTTAACAAAATAGTAAGATAATTTCGGTTTGATATCATAATCTATTATCGACCAGCTGGAAACAGGCCAGCAATCGTTTAACTGCCAAATTATACAGCCATTAGTAACTGAATTTGTACGCCAATGTTCAATCATAGTTTTTAACGCCATACCTTGATTCAACTGTGTTAAGTAAATAAAATCTCCCCAATCTAATTTTACAGGAAAGTGCGCGGAAAGAAATTTGAATAATCTTTCGGGTCCTTCAATTTGCTTGTTATGAAATTCAAATAATTTGCTTTGACTTGTTCTTGATTTTTTTGGAATGACTTTTTCAAAAGTGGATACATTTGCCGGGGCTTGAAATCCGAACTCAGTAACAAATAAACTTTTATCGTTTTTAACTTCGGTATAATCTTTCCAAAAACTCCATATATCCCATTGATGCCGGTTGCCGCTTAATTCTGAGTTAGGATCTTCATCACTTCCGAACGGAGAAGAAGGCCAATACTCTTGTGATGGTTTTATATCATTTATAATTTGCGGCAGTAATTTATGATAAATTTTATAATCCGGCATTTCGCTAATATCTTTAGAATATTGTCTATACCATATCCATTCGTTTTCATTATTCCCGCACCATAAAATCAGAGCCGGATGATTACACAAGCGGTAAATATTTTGCTCTGCTTCATTTTTTACAGATTCTAAAAATTCTTTGTCGGTAGGATAGACAGCACAGGCAAACATAAAGTCCTGCCAAACAAGCAAACCGAGAGAATCACAAGTTTCATAAAACTCTTCACTCTCATAAATTCCGCCGCCCCAAACCCTAACAAGATTAACATTTGCTTCTTTTGCAAGCGAAAGTAATTTCCCGATTTTATTTTTAGTTACTCTCGGTAAAAAAGAATCTGTCGGGATCCAATTCGTACCGTTTATAAATATATCTTTATTATTTATTTTGAATTTAAATGTATTCGTCTCATTTTCTTTTTGTATGAGTTCAACGGTACGTATTCCGACTTTTATTTCTTTTGAGGCAGCGAGTTTATTTTTGTTAAATAGTTTAATATTTAAATTATAAATTTTTTGTTTGCCGTGCCCGTTGGGCCACCATAATTTCGGTTCATCCAATTCAAATTTTATTGCTGCCGAATTACCGGATACTTTTGCTTCTACTGTTTTCACCAATACATTAGAATAGTAAAGCTCAATTATATACGAACATGATTCCCTTCCGGCTTTATTAATTTTAAAATCACACTCAAGTTCTGCCTTGTTTTGTACAATAGCCGCAGTTCTAAAAACAATATCTTCAATTTCTACCGTCTCTTTTTGTTTGAGGTATACTGATTGCCAAATACCGGTTGTTGGAAATACAGGACCCCAATCCCATCCGAAAGAGTATTGCGCTTTCCTTAAATATACACGACTTGATTCTAATTCAACTGGTAGTTTCCCGTACTTTGTTTCAAACTTTTTAGCCTGCTTAACGGGAGAATAAAATATGATTTTTAATACATTTGATTTTTGTTTTAAATATTCTGAAACCTCAATATCATATTTCATAAACATATTTTGAGATTTTAATACTAACTGATTGTTAAGGAAAACTTCAGCAATTGTATCTAGTCCCTCAAATACTAACAAAATTTTATCCGATTTAATTAATTCTGAAGGTAAATCAAATTTAGTTAAGTAAACCCAATCGCTTAGACTTATCCATTTCAAATACAGTTCATTATCTGCATAATAAGGATCGTTAATTATTCGCGCATCTAACAAATCAGTATGAACCGTTCCGGGAACGTTTGCATTTTGCCATGATTTAAGTTTTGTAGAGATATCTGCCGGGGTACTGTTAAGTTTAAACGATTTAAATTTCCAGCCATTATTTAAATATTTTTTTTTAGCCATACATTTATTATAGTTTTCTCTCGCTTGTATAGTCAAACAAGTGAAGATGATCCTTCATAAGATACATTTTAATTTTATCACCGGTTTTTAGTCTGTCCGATGTCTGAACCCTCGCAATACAATTGCTCTGAGCTAACTGAAAATGGAAAAAGCTTTCATTTCCCATTGGTTCTACTAAGTCAAGAGTTACTTCGATTTCTTCATTTAGTGTTTTTTCAGAAGGTTGCTTTAGTCGAAAGTCTTCCGGACGTACTCCTAACCAAACTTGTTTACCATCAAAATCGTCCGTTAAGTGTAAATGAGATATAGATAATTTAACAGCTTTATCCAACGAGATAAATATATTACCATTACTCAAGTCAAGTTTTCCCAGGATAAAACTCATTGGCGGACTGCCAATAAATCCTGCAACAAATTTATTAACAGGGTTTTTATAAATTTCCATCGGAGTATCATACTGGTTAATCTTCCCGTTGTTTATAACAACAATCATGTCGCCCATCGTCATCGCTTCGGTTTGATCATGAGTAACGTAAATTGTGGTTATCTTTAATTTTTGGTGAAGTTTTAATATTTCCGCACGCATTTGCATCCTAAGTTTTGCATCAAGATTACTCAACGGCTCATCAAATAAAAACACTTCGGGATTTCTTACTATTGCCCGTCCAACAGCAACCCTTTGTTTTTGTCCCCCAGATAACGCCTTCGGTTTTCTATTTAATAGATCCTTCAATCCTAAAATATCTGCAGCTTCATTTACCCTATTTTCAATTTCTTTCCTCGATAATTTCCTCAGTTTTAATCCGAAAGCCATGTTGTTGTAAATAGTCATGTGCGGATATAGCGCATAGTTTTGAAATACCATAGCTATATTCCTAGATTTGGGAGGGACATCATTTATTACTCTGTCACCAATGATTATTTCACCTTCAGTAATTTCTTCAAGTCCAGCCACCATTCTTAAAAGTGTAGTTTTACCACAGCCGGAAGGACCGACTAAAACAACAAATTCTTTGTCCTTTATCTCTAATGAAATATCTTTGACAGCAAATTCTTTTCCGTCATAAGTTTTTCTTACATTTAATAATTTTACTGCAGCCATAAATTACCTGTTAATTTTATTCATCCCATTTTTTAACTCGTTAAAAGCAGTTGTATTTTTTTGAATACTAAATAATAAAAGGAGACTTTCAATTGTTGATTCTGCTCCTGAATTTTTATTAACACTACTCGCGTTATTAATCCCGTCATAGCAAATTCCGGTTTTCTGAAAATACATTTGTATTCGTGCATCGTTATTCCCATACAGCCAACTTCCTATAAGGCCGGCTCTCTCAGCATATATTTTTTCTCCTGTAATTTCGTTAGCTTTTAAACATGCCCAAACCATTGGACGAATATCATACGCAATTTGAGGATATTTTTTCTTCTCATTTATGGAATAAATTTCTCCGGTTTTAATAACATTAAAAGATGAATAATATAGTTCACTTATTAGTTTTGGGTAGAAAATATTTATTTCATCCAAAGCTGCATTTAAGTAATTTTGATTCGATGTTACAGTGTAAGCTTCTAACAAGGCATATGATTGATTATTACCGTAAGCATGCCATAAATTTTCCCAGCTCAAAAAAGCACGGTCACTCATTAGCGAATCGGAGTGAACTTGTGCTTCAGTTAGTCCGTTGGAAAATGATTTGATTATAGTAAGAGCATCAGTATCACCAAATGCATTATAATAATTAACCAAACCTAAAATTAAAATAGCTGATTGATCGTAAGCATGTCCAGAAGGCATCCAGTTTGGTAATCGTAATCCTCCTCTCACAATATAATCTTTTGAAAGATGAATGTACTTATTTCTTATCGCGATAAAGGATTTTTGCGCTACTCCGGTAATCCGGTCATATAATTCAGGTGAAAATGTATTCTGTTCATTTAACAGCTCACTTAAAAACCAAAATGCGCGCCAAGTCCACCAACTTGGAACCGGTTCACTTGTTGCTCCATCTTTGTTAATTGATCCATCATCAAAAATGAAATTATAAAACCATCCACTTCCCCTCTGCATAGAAAACATAAATTTAGCCAGCATTTTTACTTTATCGAGATATTCCTTTTTATTAGTATCTTTGTAAAGTTCCCAATAAAGAACACCGGCTCGTGCAGCATCGTCAACAGCAGCAATACCTTCCCCAACAGCATGTATAGGTTCGTAACTCGGATAATCAGCATAAATTTGAATGACCCCTACTGTGTCTTTTCCCACTATAATTTCTTTATAAAGGTTGTCTAAATGAGATGTATTAATTAGGTTCTCATTTAATATACTTGGAGTTACGGCATTATTACAATTAGTTGTAATAAAGACAGCCATAATTAATTGTAAAATTTTAGTTATTGTTTTTTGCATAAAGCTAACAATTCCTTAACTGTTGTAGTTGCTATACAGATGTTTGTATCTGCACCGGAATAATATATTTTAATATCCCCGTTCTCCTCAACAATCCATCCATTAGTAAATATGGCATTTGTAACATCCCCGACTCTTTCAAAGATCAAATCGGGGGACAAGATAGGTTCATTAGTTTTAGCAATAACTTTCCATGGTTCATCAATATCTAAAAGCATGGCACCGATTTTGTATAAGGGACCTCTTACCCCGTGATAAAGAAATAACCAGCCTTCGTCTGTTCTTACCGGAGGAGTGGAATTACCAACCCTGCTAACTTCCCAAGTACCGGGAGCCGGAGAGTATAACATACGGTTACTTCCCCAATGAATTAGATCCGTACTCTCATTAATCCAAATATCTCTACGTGTTTCTGCCGCAGGTCTATCCATTTTATAATATTTACCATTTATCCGTTCCGGGAAAATAGCACAGTCTTTATTCGAAGGTTCAGTTATTATGTCAAGAACGTTAAAAGACTTAAAATCTTTAGTCTCGCTTAAGATTACACATGGCATATAATTTGAGTAGCCTGTATATGTTAAATAATACGAATCATTAATACGTGTAATTCTTGCATCTTCTATTCCCCATTCTACATATGGGGAAAACTTACCATGATCTGCAGGGACAAAACAAGGCTGATTTTCCACTTTGAAATTTATTCCATTCTCGCTCCATGCATTAACAAAAACGGATTTCCCTGTCGGTAATTCGACTCTGCAGAGTAATAAGTATCTATTATCAAACTTTACCGCACCAGGATTAAAAATACTGTTCACTCTGAAAGGAACGTCTTCCTTAGTTAAAATAGGATTTTTTGAATATTTAATAATCTCCATATCTTTTTATCTCCCTTATCCCTTCAAGCCGCTTGAAGAGGCGCTATTAATAAAATATTTTTGAAAAAACATATATGCAATAATTATCGGCAAAGCCAATAGAACAGCCGAAGCAAGTTTAACCCCCAGTTGAGATTCCGCACGACCTCCAACAACAAACAGAGTAACCAATTGGGGCATTGTCATTAGACTTTGATCGCGAATTACAATTAACGGCCAAAGTACATCGTTCCAAGAAGCCATAAATGTTAATATTCCAACGGTTACTAAGGCAGGAACAGAGTTAGGCCACATAACCCGGAAAATTATTCCAAATTCACCACAGCCGTCTAAACGTGCAGCATCTATTAAATCTTGAGGTACAGATTTGAAATATTGTCTAAATAAAATTATTCCAAAAGCATTCATTAGACCCGGAACAACAAGCGCTAAGTAGGTATCCGTCCAGTGAAGTTTTACCATTATAATATACTGAGGTATTAAAGTTATCTGAAATGGAATTGTCATTGTAAAGATGATAATATAAAATAGTAAATTTCTACCTCTAAATTCTAAACGGGCTAAAGCATAACCTGTCATTGAGCCAAAAATCAGCACACCTAAAGTAACCAGACCGGAAACAAATAAACTGTTAAATAATGCGCGCCACACAGGAATTTTTTGTATTAACTGATGATAATTATCAAAAGTTATGTGTGACGGGAGAAGTACAAGCGAACCGATTTCCTTATCCGGCGCTAACGATGCCGATATCATCCAAATGAAAGGATAAAGAAAAGAGACGGCTCCTATTAATAATACAAAATATAGTAGCGTTTTTTTTATCATATTTCTTTTTCAATATATTTTTTTTGAAGTATGACGACAATTACAATAATAAAGGCAAAAAAGAAACCTAATGTTGCTGCATATCCCATATTACCGTAGAAAAACCCCTGCTTATAAATATAGAGTAAAGCTGATAAAGTGCTGTTCAATGGTCCGCCGCCTGTCATAATATACGGTTCTATAAATAATGAAAATCCACCTATAGTTGAAAGAATAACTACTATGAAAATTGTCGGATTTATTAAAGGTAAAGTAATTTTAGAAAACTTCTGCCAATGATTAGCGCCTTCTAAATCAGCAGCTTCGTAAAGTTGCTTCGGTACGGTTTGTAATCCTACTAAAAATAATATTATATAAAGTCCAACATTTTTCCAAGTAGCCATAATTGCTATAGAAGGCATTGCGATTTTAGGATTTACCAACCATCCGATTCTATCGAAGCCGAGTGAAACTAAAATTCTATTCAATAAACCGGAATCGAATCCGTATAATTGCTGCCAAACAATAGTAACTACAACACCGGAAACAATTACGGGTAAAAAGAAAGCTGCCCGGAAAAATCCCATTAATTTTAATTTCTGGTTCAACAATTCAGCAAAAAATAATGCTACTACTATTTGCAGAGGTATATTTATTAAAAGAAATAAAAGAGTATTAAAAATTGATTTAAAAAAGAATTGGTCGTGAAACAATCGTACAAAATTTTTAAACCCGATAAATTGCATCGGAGAAATAATATCCCATTTATTAAATGTTAAGAATATTGAAAAGAATACAGGGAAAGCCATGAATATCAAAAAATGAATCATATACGGCAAAATCAATAAATATGGAATTATTTTCTTTTTTGTCATACGATTACTTTAAATATAAAAGGTTAACTGCTTTTTCAGCATCTGCTAAAGCTTGCTTTGTACTTTTTACACCATAAATAACACTTGCTTCATATTCTTGAGAAATAATGTCAAAGACTTCTTTTAGATATAACTCTTGTTCAATACCTCGTATTCGTTTTGCTTGCTGGGCAAATTTCATCATCAATGGATTATTATTGAAATAGTCTTCAAATAAAGAATTAGCAAGTAAATCTTTTCTTCTCGGCAATTGATCGGTTATTTCAAGAAATTTTTTCTCGTTTTTTTCGTTTAAGAAAAATTTTAAAAATTCCCATGCAATTTTAGGGGCTTTACAAGTATTAAATATTACAATGTTTTTCGGATCACAATATGTATATGGAACCTTATTTGTACTATCAGCAACCGGAATTGTAGAAAAATTAAATCTAAATCCTTCAGGCGCAAACTTTTTTGTATGAGCAATATCCCAAGGACCGGTAAATCTTGATGCAATTACACCTGATAAAAAAATATCCTGCTGCGCCGAAAGTCTTTCCCGGGAGAAGTAATTGTTTTTATACAATGTTCTTAAAAAGTTAAAAACCTGTAAAGAATATTTATTATTAAAAACCGCTTTATCGTTTTTGATTAAGGGTTTTCCCCCGGAAGCCGCTAAATATAAAGGATAGTAATCGAACAATCTTTGCCACCATGTAGGTAAAACTTCGGAATAACCGAACCACCTGTCAACATATCCCTTTGCGTTACGCGACTTGTTTTGTAAAATTGCTGCATCTTTGTAAAATTCCGTATACGTTTTAGGCGGAGTTTTTATTCCTAAGCCTGATAACAGTTTGCTGTTATATATCATCATAATCGGATTTATTTTCCACGGGATTTGATATACATGCCCGTCTTGAGATTTAACTTCATTTAATACGGAACTATCGCTTCTAGCATACATAAACTTATAAAAATCCGGGAACTTATCGAGTGGAAGGACAACGCCGGCATGAGCATAAGTTTCCACATCTCCCTGCCACATATTGGAATAAATATCCGGAGTTGTTTCTCCGACAACGGCAGCAAGAATAACTTCCTCACTTGATTGTCCTTCAGGTACAGGCTGAAATTTTATTAGTTTATCAGGATGCAATTTATTCCAATCTTCAACTATCATTTTTGAAAACTTTATTTCGTAAGTATTATTTGACGACCAATAAGTCAAAAGATATTTCGATTTATTTTGCTTTGAACACGAACTTAGAATTAAAATTAAAGTTAGAAATATAAAAATTATATTAAGCTGTTTCGATAACATCTGTTATTCCCAGTTTTTCCATTCAAAGTCTATTGTAGGATACGGAGTGCGTGGAATAAGTCCCCCTTTTTTAACAGTATAAAAATCAACTGCTTTTTTATCTTTTTCATCAAATAACTTTAAACTATTCAATAATTTATAATTTATTACAACGGGATATTTTGTTTTCATTTGTTGAAGGGTTCTAAATATTTTAACTCCAAGTTGATAATTTATTTTTTCTTTCGTGGGTTTTGATGTGTCGGCATTAATTAAATTATTTTCATTTAATTTCAGAATTACCGCTTCCGACAAGCTGTTTCTTGCAGCACTATATAAAATTTTATCCCACCACCACTTTTTTTGCTCTAATACCTCAGGGTTTTTATCATAACCCTTTCTTTCAGCATCTAAGGTTAAAAATGTATCACGGGTCATACGCCAAACTAATTGTTCCACTGAAGCGTAGAATGTATCAAAATTAGTTTTATCCAATTTAATATATTCAATTCTTGTTCTGAACCATATTAAAAATTGTCTTATTGAAATATACCCGCTTTTATATTGAATTAAATGTAGCCGGTTAGCCGGCGGCGGAGATTGAATACCTGATTTTCTAACCGCTTTCTTGAGGAAAGAAGACACTTTCCAATCCTTATACTTTTTTCGGGAAAGCATAAAATCGGCAATAAAGGCAGTAGTTATGTTAAGAGGTATTCTTTTTATAATTGGTGAATTATTCTCCATTATTTTTTTAACGTAAAGATCACTTAAAATATCTATTTTTCTTTTTTTGACAGCTGTAATGGCTTCGCTTTTGAGACGATTATATTGTCCTTCACTAACAATTAAATCTTTCCATGCTTTCTCTAATTTGAAAATATACCAACCGCCGTTTTTATAAAACGGTTTTGACACTTTCCCAATAGTTAAGGTATCAATAATCTTAGCTAATTCAGGATTTCTTTGACCTAAATGATATCTGGTAATTCCCAATTCTCTTTCATCCCTTTTAAAACCGCTTTTAAATTGTTCTGAAAATATCGAATCGAAGTATTCTTTATTATTCAACTTACTGTAGATAAACTTCTTTTCACTATTATTTCGATAAAATATCCATTTAATTTTAAGATGTAATAATTTTTGATTTATAACAGTATCAACTTCATTTTCACTTAATTTAACTTTTGGGAGGATTTCTTCCCTAAACATTTTTTCTGTCATTAAATCATTTGAAAATGTATTAAACGTTTCTTTCACTTGGGCAAGTGTATCGACTCTAATTTCCAATCCATAAAGAGCCAAAAGTCTTTCATTGATCATGTATTTTAAATACGCTAATCGCGGATTCTCCATTTTACGAATAAAAGCCGGTCCATAATCAAACCCGTTTATAAATTCTTTAGGATATATTTTTATTGCTCCTACAACAGCAACCGGGGTTAGGGAAAAATTACTTTTTGTAATAAAATTAAGGCTGTCGTTTACAGAGGCAACAGCTGGAATTGTAAATACAAAAAGAAATAATAAAATATTTTTAAAGTGTGTGTATTTAATTACTTTCATTAAAAACTAATATTGACGGTAAAAGAATGTATGTTTTTAAGTCTCCCAAAGTTAACGAAGGCATAATCAAATTTTACCAATGAATTGGAAAAAAGAGGTTCAGAGGTTATTCCGAATCCAAAGCTTAAACCACCCTCTCCGTCTTTTAATAATAACGAGCGATAGCCGGCGCGTAAAAACAAAAATTTATTATACATCATCTCTGTTCCTAAATTTATACTTTCATAATTATTATTCGGGTGAATAGCATCTACAGCAATATTTAATACATAATCATTTGTTTTAATTACATCGGTAGAAATACCTAATTGTATAGCTAAAGGTAACTCCCAAGAATCCATTTGGATGTTAGTGGGTATCTGGTCGTTTGATCCTTGTTTGCTGGGATCAATTCTAATAAAATAGCGTGAATCTCTTCCACTCATTGTAATTGGTGTACCAAAATTACGGATTTCCGCCCCAATAATCATACCGTTAAATAAATCTGTACGAAAAAGGACACCGAAATCAACAGCAAACCCTTGCGCATGCATATGCCAAATGCTCTGCTGAATATATTTTGCCGTTAACCCGATCAGAAATCTATCCGTTAGCTTTCTAGCGTATGATAACCCTATAGAAATATCTCCTGAACTGAAAAACTCCCCGGTGCCTTCAGGCATTTCTACAGTACGTACTTTCATATCGCTCATAGATAAAGATGTAAAAGAAAGACCAATAGTACCAAAATCTGCCAAAGGAATTACTAAACCAGCAAAATCGAACTTTGTATCTGCTATCCAATTAGTATGCGATACATTAAACTGGTATTTTTTTACATTCGCAATTCCGCTAACATTCCAATACAACGAGGAAGCATCATTTGCAATACTAACAAATGCACTTCCTCTTCCAAGAGCGGTAGCTCCAACTCCAATTTCTAAAAAAGAAGCTACGGTTGTACCACTTTTAGATATACTCTGAGCTTTAGTAAAGCTAACAAATATGAGCATAATTGTAAAAAGATATAATATTTTATACTTAAACATTAATGCCTCTCAAACATCATATTTATTTTATCACTATTTAACAATTGCAAAACGACCAATCTTATCTCCAATTCCCGGAGCATGCACTTGAAAAACATAAATCCCAAAAGCAACCGCCATGCCGTCCTTTGAAGTTAAATCCCATGGCTCCTGACCATCGTCAATCGTGCTGTTGTGTTGAAGAGTTTTAACATGTACTCCGCTTATTGTATATATTCTAATTGTACATTCATATGGAAGATGTATAAAATAGATTTTACGTTCCCCTCTTCCAACAACATTGGTTAAAGGCTCCCACGATGCTGCTCCGACATAAGGATTTGGAACTACAGCAATTTTATCCAAATCAATTTTAGCTTTATCGATACTTAATTCTTCTCCTTTTGTTTTAAATTCAAAGAACTCACCATTTCGAAAAGGCTTTTTAGTAACAATTCGATACACATCACCAATCTGCGGAGGTCTTTGATTTTGCTCCTCGATTGTTGTGTCTTTCACAAAACTAATTGACCAACTGACTTTAAGATTGCCAAAATTAGTTGCCTCTTTTCCTAAAGAGTCACCACTGACTAAAAATATAGCATCCCCGGCATTAAATATCTCATCATGGTTTTCATCACGAAAAATGAACTGAAAGTGATCAATCTCTTCCGTTAAATTTTTAACAACAACATTTGATTGAATAGGTTGACTAAACCCGGTAGCAGGAAACGATAAGTCTCCCTCGCCAGGATTTTTTAATTGTATTTCAAAATCAGCAGGATAATCTACTCTTTTCCCATTGTATGCAGAAGCGAATCTGGAATCAAAACCTACATTTACAATATAGTTGCTATTTCCTTTAACCCAGCCCGATTTATCATAATCTATAACCACAGCAGTATCAGCATAAATATCCATAATAAAACCTTCGGTTATAGGTGTTTGATTATCTATACTTTTAATTTCGGATCCGCTTATTAAAGTATCTCCGGTTGTCATATTTAAAAATAGATAGGATGGGTGGTGAGCATTATGAAATAACGTATTTTCTAAAAACGTAAGTCTATAGGAGTTATTGTTTTTTATTAAATCAGGATTTAATATTTGAATATCTATTTTACCGGTAGAAGGACCGCTGGCAAAAACATCTGTAATTCCAGGTGAGATATAACCGGCAGAAGGCGCTCTCGGAGTGACCACGGCAGTATTGATATCCGGCGTAATTTTACCGTTTATATCTGATCTTAATATTGTTGTTGTTTCGGACGGTGGAATACCTTCTAAATTCCCTAAGACGGTATTAGTAACAAATCCTTTATCATAAGCAGAAACCGCATAATAATATGTTTGTCCGTTTTGTACTGTAGTATCAACAAAAGAATGTTTTAACCCGCTATCGTCTCCCAGATAAAATTTAATACCGTTTATATCAATCGGATGAAAACCGGTTACTCCATCTATTAAATCAAATTGAGCAATTGGTTTTCTAAAAGTGGGTTTACCAAAAGCATCTGTAATAATTTTATCTTCAATAAAACTTGATTCAGTAGATCTGTAAATTCTGTATCCTTCAAAATTGACCCTCTGATAAAATGCATCAAATGTTTTTTCAGCTCGATCATCCCAATAAAGAACTACTTTACGGTCTCCCGCAATAGCTTTAATAATAGGCTTATCAGGCGGTTTTGCGAATCTATAATTCGCATTATAAATTTGCTGAATAGTTTTTTTTCGCCGGAATAAATCATTTTTATCAATGCCGAATAACAAAGCCATGGAAAACCCTTGAGACTCACCGGTTTTTTGCATTTCACCGCTTATATTAGAATAAGTATTCCTTCCGTTCATAGTAAATAAATAACTGGAAAAGTAATTCCCAAGATTAACGCCTAATAATGACTGTCCGTGAGGAGAAGGTAAATTAGAAAGTGCATCCCAGTTATTTTCATCATTGTTCAAATCATATGTATGAACTGCGAAAATTGCAAACCCGGTTAATCCCAGTTGGTCGGATTCGTCTTTATCGAGAATACCAAAGTTCGGTTCTCCCTCCTCAGGTTTACCGTCGGCTTCAGAACCATCGGCGTCAGGTCCGGAATAATTT
>BDSW01000131.1 GCA_002898175.1 bacterium BMS3Abin04 | reverse complement strand
CGTTATAATTTTTCAATTCTTCGGAAGGTCGTTCAAAAGTATACTCTTCTAATACATCGAGAGCTAAATAATTTAATATGTTACTCTTTGTGTTTTCGTAATCATTTTGTGCTTGTATCAATAATAATTGAGCATTGCCCAATTGTACTTGCTGTGTATAAACATCCGCAATAGGAACTGAACCTAGTTTATTCCTTGCTTGGATTTGTTCGAGCAATTTTTTGTGGAATTTAAGGTTATCTTTTCTAACCTTTACTAATTCCTGAGCATTTAAAACCGTGTAATATAAATTCGTTGTTTGATAAATAATGTCTTGCTTTAATTTTTCCAAGCTCAATCTCGCAGCTTTCAAATCATTCTTTTTCTGTGAAATGTTCGCATAGTTAGAAAGTCCGTCAAATAATGTTATATTTCCGCCTACTGAAATATTATAATTTCTCGAGTCACTTTTTGTAGCAGGTTGCCTAGTTTCTCTCCCAAAAAAATCAATAACTGTTGCGCCTCCATTATCATCTATTCTATTCCATGACCAAGATCCTCTTACGTTAAAATTCGGCAGCAAATCACCGTAAGCGCTTTTTAACTGGGATTTATTTGTTTCAAGGTTATTCTGTCCTTTTATTAAATTGGAATTTCTCTGCAGAGCTATTGAAATAGCTTTTTCTAAAGTAAGTTTACTTTGAGCGAAAATGCTGGTGCTAATGAAAATTAAAAAAAAGAGCACAAAATATTTTTTCATCGAGTTCTCCGATATCGTTAAAAATTATGTAAAAATTTATTCTTTGGACTTTGGACGTTAAAGGAAGGCAAAAAGTTACAAATTTTTACCTTCCTTTAAAATTATCTGCGAACATATTAAATTTAGACAATTATTTTTATCTAATGTCAAATCCGTAATAACTCAAAATCTATAAACCAAAATACAAGTAAAGCAAATTTATTTAATATTTTTATTATTTAAAACATTATTATTTTAAGTGTTTTTTAAGCGCCAGCATAAATTTATAAGCGGCTTCGTAATTGTTTTCAATTTTGCCGTCTAAAATAGCATCTTCAATTGCTCTTTTTATTTCACCAACTTTTCTTGATGGTTTTAGATTGAAGACCTTCATAATTTCATCCCCTTTAACAGGCGACTGAAACGCTCTTAATTTATCTCTTTCCTCAACATCTTTTACTTTTTCCATCACTATATCATAATTAGAAAGATACTGAGCAACTTTTTCGGGATTCTTACTTGTTATATCAGCTCTGCACAACGTTATCAAATCATCCAAATTATCGCCGGCAGAAACTATGAATCTTCTAATAGCTGAATCCGTAACATTTTCGGATACTAGGGCAATTGGTCTTAAATGCAAACGAACTAAAATTTCTACATAATTAAGTTTGGAAAACGGTAGTTTTAATTTTTTAAATATCGATTTTATCATACGGGCTCCCAGTTCTTCGTGCCCATGGAAAGTCCAGCCTATTCCATCAATAAATTGTTTTGTTTTGGGTTTGGCAATATCATGCATAAGGGCTGCAAATCTTAACCATACATCATCAGAAACATTTGCTACGTTATCTACAACTTGGCAAGTATGGATAAATACATCTTTATGGTGATAATCTTTTCTCTGTTCAACACCGCCCAAATTTGCAATTTCCGGAAAAATAATCTCCATTACTTTTGTATTGTATAATAACTTAAGTCCGATAGAAGGTTTTGGAGATTTTAATATTTTAAGAAACTCGTCTGTAATTCTTTCTTGGGATACTATTTTGAGTCTTTCTCTCATTTCGGCTGCAGCTTCCGGAATCTTGTCATCAACTTGAAAATTAAGTTGGGCAGCAAATCTGAATGCACGTAATATTCTTAAGGGATCATCATCAAAGGTTTTCCGCGGATCTAAAGGAGTTTTAATAATTTGATTCTCTAAATCTTCCAAACCGTTAAATTTATCAATTAAATCGCCAAAGTTTTCGCTATTTAGAGAAATTGCCAAAGTATTAATCGTAAAATCACGTCTATTTATATCATCTTCGAATGAACCTAAGTTAACATTCGGTTTCCTTGAATTTCTATCGTATGATTCTTTTCGTGCTCCCACAAATTCAAAATCTATATTATTAAATTTAAAATGCGCAGTACCGAAATTTGTAAAAATATTTACATCATCAATTCCAAATGAACCGGCAACTTTACGTGCAAAATTAGGACCATCGCCAATTACAAGAATATCAATATCAACACGCTTTCTTTTTAAAAGCAAGTCTCTTACGTATCCACCAACAATAAAAACTTCAATGTTTTCCCTGTCGGCAATTTCGGACATTGTTTTAAGATAAGTAACGCTATTTATATATTTTGCAAAATTCTTGTTCATAGCTTGGTATTACATTTAATTTAAAATAATTTTTGTACTGCTTAATATTCTATCTTTATTTCCTATAATCCAGCTTAATCTAATAATGTTTTCATTAATGGAATGTTTGAACTTTCTTAATTCTTTTGCATGATTAATTTTTTGTAATAAGTTTAGCGCTCCTTTAAAATCAGAATTATCAGCTGAATAATTACCTTCCAAAAATAAAGCAAAATTTAAAAATATATCTTTTTTATTGGTTTTTTTAACTAGTTGTTTCATAAAATTTGAGTAAGATTGGTTCAGCTGTTCCGAAAGTGAAATCATTGAATAGAGCGAAGCTTGATCTTTTGTTTTTGTGTAGTAATATTTTAGAAGCTCGTACTTATCAAAAACTGAAGCTGTTAGATAACTATTTAATAATTTTGAATTAAAATTAAGCATGTCAATTCTTAATTTAGCCAGAAAAGAATAATTGTATCTGGGTCGTTGGGTTAATAAATTAGAATAATACTTTTTTGCTTCATTAAATTTATAATTTCTAACCAAAGCATCGGCAAGAGATAACTCCAAACTATAATATTGTGCGGAACCTTCAAAATATTCCAAATTCGCTTTTAAGATTTTTTCAGCTTCATTATTATTTTTAGTTTTTAATAAGCTGTTTACCAAACCGGCAAGTGCGGAATATGATTTAGAATAGTCATAAATTTTACTAAACTCACGTTTTGCTTTATTAAATGCTCCCGACTGATAATCGTGCCACGCATTTTTAAGTCGATTTGCTGCATATCTAACGCAATATTTTTGGAAAATAGCTTTTCGTCCGAAATAATAATTTGCAATATTCTTATTTGAATCGATGGAATAACTCTCGATAAAATTGAAATATTCTTCGGATAATTCCTTAATTCCCTTTCCAAAATATTTTTGAAAATCACCGTTACCGTATAAATATGTAATTTTTTCAATTCCATATTTATCGGCTAAATATTTCATAAAAGAACCGGCGTAAATATAAGAAAAAGAAGAAGTTGACAAATAAAAGTTAAACCCGGAAAACAGATTGATCAACTTTACTTTGTATTTACTATGGAATGCAATTGAAGCAAGGTAATGTACTTCATAATTATCGTAATTATTCTCAATAGCCATTGCAAAGCCTTCAATTAAAGCAGGATTGAAGTTGTGAGATAGTTTCAGAATAGTTGTCCCATATTTTGCAGAAAATACGTGTGCAAGTTCATGTTTTAAAACATTCAGTACATCGTCTTTATTCAGGTAAATTTGTTGTAGCCAAGGTTTAGTAACATCGGCACGGTCTGCTCCGAACAATTTTCTCTTTTGCTCCCCACTTTTAAAGATAAATGAAGTTGTAATAAAATCATCTTTTCTTTTCAATATTTTTTTAATTTGCGAATAGTAGTATTCATGATTGACTACAAAATTTTTAATTTTTTCTAATGGAATATCTTCGGAAAAGTAAATATTAAAATGCTCTGTTTTTACTTCCCCGCGTAATTCGTTTTGCATTCTTTCCTGTGATGTTGCAAGGTTTACATATGGTTTTAAAAAGTAAAATCCAATTCCAGAAAAAATAAATAATAGTACAACCAGGGTTTTTTTTATCCAATTTAAATTGTACATTTTTTCTGCAACAAAAATTATTATACCGCTAACTATAACTATAAAAACCCGGTAAAATAATAATGTTGCAGTTATGGAAATATCTTCATCGTAAATAGTACCGGGGAAAAACCCGATTACAGGGTTGTAAAAATAAATTTGCGGATTGAAATAGATTTCAAAAATCCATAAGAAAACAGTAACAAAGAAGAATAGAACAAACCAATAATATCTAAATTTCGGACTGAGACTAAAACTTAAAAATCCTAGGGCTATTCCCAGAAATAATGAAGGTAGCGTTATTATGAAATAAAATAATAAACCTTCACTTATCGGGCAGCCTTGAGTTAATATTGTTGAAATAATTGAAATTACTAAGGGCAAAAAACTAATTAGCAGAATTATCAGCCAATTTTGCTTAAATGAATAATATAAGCTAAGAATCTTTCCGCCTTCCTTACTCAGCAAGTGAATTATAAGTATTCCAGCTATGAAAGAAAGTAGTATTGCATTGACGGCTGAAAATTCGAATCCAAGTACATTGGTGAGCGGGTAACTTACCAAAAGAATATTAAATAAAATTATTACAAGCAAAATAAGCGATTCGAATATGCCAATGTTCTTAAAGATTTTAGACATCAATATTCCTTTGTAGATTCTCTGGTTATATTTGCACCAAGTTTTTGCAGTTTTTCTTCAATTCTTTGGTAACCTCTGTCAAGGTGGTAAATTCTTAAAATTTCCGTTGTACCTTTTGCTGCCAATCCAGCCAATACTAAACTTGCGCTCGCACGTAGATCAGTCGACATTACTTTTGCACCCGTTAACTGATTTACTCCTTTTACAATTGCGCTATTATTTCTCATTTCAATATCGGCACCAAGTCTTTTTAGTTCCGGCACATGTTTAAATCTATCTAAATAAATATTGTCTGTAACAGTAGATGTACCTTTTGCTAAAGTCATATACGCAATCCATTGTGCCTGCATATCCGTTGGGAAACCCGGATAAATAGATGTTGTAACATCAGTACTTTTTATTTCCATGTTTTCAGCATTAATTTCTATTATTCCGTCAACTTGTTTTAGTTTAGCTCCGCTGTCTTCCAGTTTTAAGAGAAGCGATTCGATATGCTCAGGATGCGAGTATTCAATTCCGATTTTACTTTTTGTTATTGCACCGGCAATTAACAATGTACCTGCTTCAATTCTATCCGGGATGTTGGTTATCTTTGCAGGCATTAATTCATCTACTCCTTCAATTTCAAGTGTGCTTGTACCAATGCCGTTTATTTTAGCGCCCATCATTTCTAAGAAGTGTTCTAAGTGAGTTATTTCAGGTTCAATTGCCGCATTTGTAATTAAGCTTGTTCCTTTTGCCAAAACAGCAGCCATTATGGTATTTCCTGTAGCGCCAACCGATGATACATCGAAATTTATTTTAGCACCGGAAAGTCTATTCGCTTTAGCAACAATATATCCGCCTTCGAGTTCGATAGACGCGCCTAACTTTTCCATTGCTTCTAAATGTAAATTAATTGGTCTTGGTCCCCATGCACAACCGCCCGGCATTGAAACTTTTGCATAACCGTAATGAGCAAGTAACGGTCCTAATACGTAAACGGAAGCTCTCATTTTTTTTACATGTTCATAAGGCGCTACAAAATTACTAACATTTGAGGTGTTGATTTTTAATTCATGATTGTTAAAAGAAATCTCTGCTCCAAGCTCTTTCAGTAATTTTATCATCGTGTAGGTATCATTAACTTCAGGAACGTTTAAAATATTGTTTTTTCCTTTTGTTAATAAAGTAGCCGGCATTAAAGCGAGACACGAATTTTTTGCGCCGCTTATTTTTACCGTACCGTGAAGTTTGCCGACGCCGTTAACTACAAATTTATCCAATTTAGCCTCGTTTGTTGTTTTTGCTTAAAACATTTTGTTTAAAATATGAAAATAACATTTTGAGGTTAAAAAAATGTATAAATTTTCTTTTTGATTAGACACTCTGCAATACACTTTGACAAATTATAAAACATTTTTAGAAATATTATTTTATTCACTTATATTTTACGTAGTTAAGTGCAATTCCTAACGAAAATTATTTTTAAAATTCCACAAAACTTTAAGAGCGAATTATTTTGTAATAGTGAATTATAATTCCTAACTTTACTATTGATTAAGAAAAGTAAAAAATTAAAAGAGGAGTAAAAAATGGGTGCGTTATCGGGTCTTTCCGTAGTAATAGTAATTGCTGTAATATTTTTTCTAGGTTTGTTTACTTATTATGTTCCAATTGGATTATTTATTACGGCATATTTTTCCGGAGTTAAACTTAAAATATTCAGAGATTTAGTCGGGATGCGTTTAAGAAAAGTTTCTCCGGCTGTAATTGTAAGAAGTATGATCTCGGCAACAAAAGCCGGTTTATTTCTTAATTCGTCCCTTTTAGAAGCGCATTATCTTGCCGGTGGAAATGTAATTAAAGTTGTTAATGCTTTAATCTCTGCTAATAAAGCTAACTTGGAACTTAGTTTTGAAAAAGCTGCGGCAATAGACCTTGCCGGTAGAGATGTTTTGGAAGCTGTAAAAATGTCTGTTATTCCCAAAGTTATACAGACTCCGCTTGTTTCCGCAGTTGCAAAAGATGGAATTCAGTTAAAAGCTATTGCTAGAATTACGGTTCGAGCTAATTTAGAACGGTTGGTTGGTGGTGCCGGAGAAACAACAATTCTTGCCCGTGTTGGTGAAGGAATTGTTTCTACAATCGGTTCCAGTACATCGTATAAAAATGTTTTAGAAAATCCTGATTCTATTTCAAAAGTTGTTTTGTCAAAGGGATTAGATGCCGGTACTGCATTTGAAATATTATCTATCGATATTGCCGATGTTGATGTGGGTACGAATATCGGTTCTATACTACAAGCAGATCAAGCTGAAGCAGATCTTAAAGTTGCACGGGCAAAAGCCGAGGAAAGAAGAGCTGCCGCAGTTGCACTTGAACAGGAAATGATAGCAGAGGTTGCAAGAATGAGAGCTAAAGTTGTTGAAGCCGAAGCCGAAGTTCCGTTAGCGCTTGCAGATGCATTCAGGTCAGGTAATCTTGGTGTTATGGATTATTACAATATCAAAAATATTCAATCGGATACTGAAATGAGGAATGCAATAGCTAAACCTGAAGAGAAAAAGGACCCTAAGAAAAATGAATAATTTGTTTGAATATCTTTTTATACTGTTTATAATAATTAGTTTTCTTTCTTCATATTTCAATAAGAAGAAAAAAGCTCAGCAGAAGAAAAATGCAAACGGAAAGGCTCAAGTGAATATCCCTGCCGCTAAACAGCAGCAGCCTCAAAGAGATATTTTAGAAGAACTTTTTGGAATTAAACAGAACCCTGTTCCGCCTCCAATGCCTCAGCCAAAAGAGAATGCTGAAGTTGTTAACAAAACGTTAACTGATTTGGGAGTGCAAGAAAATAAAACATGGAACCCCGAGGATGAATTTAAAGATGCAACTCTTTCTCCGTCTGAAAATGTAATGGAGAATATTAAGAAGAAGATGGAACAAGAAGATGCTCATATGACTTATACTTCTTTAGAAAAATCGGCAGCTAAAGAAATGAAAATGTATCGAAAGATTGAAGTCCCCAATATTTATGAAAGCGATATAAAGGCAAGACTAAAAGAACCGAAAACTTTAAAAGAGTTTATCATTGTATCAGAGCTACTTGGGAAACCTAAAGCTTTGCGTAGATAATGGCAAAGATATATAAGCTTAAAAAGATTAACAAAACGGGCTTATCTGTTCCACAATTTGATGAAGCCCGTTTTTCTATTAATTACGAAAACGAATTAAATTCAGCACAATACGAGGCTGTTTCTGCTGTTGAAGGTGCTTACCTTGTGATAGCCGGCGCCGGTACGGGTAAAACAAGAACTTTGGTTTACCGTGTAGCCAGGCTTGTAGAAATAGGGTTTGATCCTAAATCGATTTTGTTGCTTACTTTTACACGCAAAGCTGCTAGGGAAATGATGAGTAGAGCAGCTGCTTTGCTTGATAACAGATGTTCAATGATTAACGGCGGTACATTCCATTCTTTCGCTAATATAACTCTAAGGAAGTATGCGAAGAGTATTAACCTTGATCCCGGTTTTACAATTTTAGACCAAGGTGATAGCGAAGATGTAATTAATCTTATTAGAGCGCAGCTAAATTTGGCAAAGCTTAAAAAGCGTTTTCCGAAGAAATCTACAATATTCAAAATTTTAAGTTTAAGTGTAAATACCGAAAGGGATATCGAGGAAATTGTTGAGCAGGACTATCCGCATTTTTTTGAGTATGCAGATAAAATCGAAGACATAGGAAAAATTTATCATGCCTACAAAACTCAAAATAATTTACTGGATTATGATGATTTGCTTGTTTACTTAAAAGAATTTTTGGAGAGCAAGAATTCTGCATCTCGATCTCTTTTATCTTCTATCAATTTTGTAATGGTTGATGAATACCAGGATACAAATAAAATTCAAGCCGATATTGTGAAAGGTTTAACTCAGCTGAATAATAATATTATGGTTGTAGGAGATGATTCCCAATCTATTTATTCGTTTAGGGGAGCTAATTTTAAGAATATAATGGAATTTCCCAAGCTATTTAAAAACGTTAAGTTAATAAAACTTGAAGAAAATTATAGAAGCTCTCAAGAAATACTAAATTTCACAAATTATATTATTGAATCGGCAATTGAGAAATATCCGAAATTTTTATTCACACAAAAAGTCGGAGGAGAACTTCCGGCAATAATTTCTGCCTCAACAGAAAATATGCAGTCACGGTTTATTGTGGATAGAATTTTAGAATTACGTGAAGAAGGAGTTCAGCTTAATGATATAGCCGTCTTATTCCGTTCATCTTATTTTTCTTTCAATCTTGAAATTGAACTGAACAAGGCAAATATACCTTACCTGAAATTCGGCGGGATGAAGTTTATTGAAACAGCACATGTAAAAGATATTCTGGCATTTTTAAGAATTGCTGCAAATCCTAAAGATATCGTCAGCTGGTTCAGAGTATTACTTCTGCACGAGGGAATTGGTCCGAAACGCGCTCAGCAAATAATAGATGAGATACAATCTTCAAAAATTAATATTAGTATTAAACCTGATGCCGTATTAAGTAAAAAGTATAAAGATGTAATTTATAATCTGTTTAATTTGCTTAATAAAATTTATACTCTAAAAATGTCGCCAACGGAAAAAACGGAACTTGTATTAGATTATTACAAACCGGTCTTCAAAAGTAAATACGATGATTTTAACAAGCGAAAGAAAGACCTGGAGATATTTCTAAACATAACTCAAAATTATAGAAGTCTTGATTCCCTATTAGCAGACATGGCATTAGACCCTCCGCAAGACAGTGTAGTCGGTTTAGACGAGGAAGATAAGGAAAGAGAATATCTTACACTCTCAACCATCCATTCCGCAAAGGGACTTGAATGGCATTCCGTGTTTATCATTCATGCGATTGAAGGATTTTTCCCTTCCGGCTTGGCTGCTCAAAGTTTGGATTCTTTAGAAGAGGAAAGAAGACTAATGTATGTTGCTTCCACGAGGGCGAAACAAAATCTGTATATCTCTTATCCGATGAAAATATTTGATAGACAAAACGGTATTACGTTTTCAAAACCGTCAAGGTTTATTGAAGGTGTAAACGAAGATATTGCAGAGGAATGGCTGCTTGAAGATGAATATTAAGTAATTAGATATTTATAAAATTTATGGCAATATTATTATTATTAGCGACAACATTTTTAATTTATATTTTTGTTTTCCTCAAGTATTTTAAGTTCCCAACCGGAATTGAAGCTAACTCCGAGTTATTTGACATCAGTGTTGTTATTGCCGCTAAAAATGAAGCAGGAACTATTGCAAATCTTGTAAACTCATTGTCTAAATTAGATTACCCGGAAAACAGATTTGAAGTTATTATTATTGATGATGATTCAGATGATGATACATTCCACAGAGTGAAATCTTTAATTGCTGACACCAATAACTTTAGTGTATTAAGAGCTTTAGATAAAAAATATAAAGGTAAAAGAGGAGCTTTACAAGTTGGCATCGAAAAATCAAAATATCCTTATATTCTAATTACGGATGCCGACTGTAGTCCACAACCGGGATGGATAAAAGCTTTTAATCAAAAATTTAATGGGGGGAATGACTTTGTATTTGGTTTGGCTCCCTTCTTTATGCAGAATAATTTTGTAAACAAATTAGCATGTTTCGAAAATTTATGGACACATATTTTATCATTCTCACTTGCAAATACCGGACTCCCCTATTCCGCTGCTGCTAGAAGTTTCGGTTTCCGGGAAGAAGCTTTTTATCAAATTGGCGGTTACCGGAATACAATGGAAACAATAAGCGGTGATGATGATTTATTACTACGGGAAGCCGTAAAGCATAAAATGAAAATTGGATTGGTTACAGATGAAGATGCTAAAGTTTTCTCGTATGCAAAAAATAATATCAGTGAATATTTAAAACAAAAATCACGGCATACTTCTACATCTAATTATTATTTATTTAAGCATAAACTTCTTCTCGGTTACTGGCATTTATTAAATATTCTGTTTCTATTTTCTCCCGTCTTAATAATTTTCAACACTTTTTGGAGTGTATTATTTCTGACTAAAATGCTTTTTGATATATTTTTAATCAAAATTAAAATGAAAAAATTGAATTATTCATTTGGTATATTTGAAATACTTTATTTACAAGTTATATATGATTTGATGATTATTATTAACTATCTGTTAGGTTCATTTGTAAAGAGTAAATGGAAGTAACCATTGTTAAATTTACGCTGTAAATTTTATATATTTCAAGATTATAAATTATCATAAAACACAATTATACTATGGAATATACCGAATTAGCCAACGCAGCTGTTAAAGCAAAAGAAAAAGCAATACCTCCATACTCGCATTTCCATGTCGGTGCTGCACTTCTTACGGAAGCCGGTAAAATTTATGAAGGCGCTAATATTGAAAGCTCATCATATTCACTAACAATTTGTGCGGAAAGAACTGCAGCATTTGGCGCTGTGCTGGCAGGCGAAAGAAAATTTAGAGCAATTGCTATTGCCGGTGATTCGGAAGGATTTACTCCTCCGTGCGGTGCTTGCAGGCAGGTGTTGCTGGAATTGTGCGGTAAAGATATTGATGTTATTCTTATAGATAAGAAAGATAACTTAAAAATATTTAAACTTAATGATTTAATTCCCTTCTCATTTACAGAGGAAAATCTCAAATAATGATGCAATTTGTTCCCCATTCAACTCCAAAAGAAACCGGTTGGGTTGAAGTTATAGCCGGATGTATGTTCAGCGGTAAAACCGAAGAACTTATAAGAAGATTAAGAAGAGCAAGAATAGCAAAGCAATCCGTAAAAATATTCAAGCCGAAGATCGATAACCGTTATTCTAAAAAAGAGATAGTTTCTCACAGCGAACAGTCTCTTCCTTCCATTGTTGTAGAAACACCGGGTGAGATTTTAGAAAATTCTAAAGATGCTCATGTTATTGGAATTGACGAAGCGCAATTCTTTTCTAACGATTTAGTGGATGTAGTAAATCAATTAGCCGATAGCGGTAAGCGTGTAATAATTGCCGGACTTGATCAAGATTATACGGGTAAACCATTTGAACCGATTCCTCAACTTCTTTCAATAGCCGAGTATATTACAAAAACTTTAGCTATTTGCGTAGTTTGCGGTAACCCGGCTGATAGAACTCAAAGAACAATTCATTCATCCGATAGAGTATTAGTGGGGGCAACTGATAGTTATGAAGCTCGTTGTAGGAAGTGTCATTACATTCCCGAATAAAAATGGTGTATTATGAATTTTGAAGCACTCATTAGAGGCATTTTAGGACTGATATTACTTCTTGGAATAGCATTTGCTCTTTCAAATAATAAAAAGAAAATAAATTGGCGTTTAGTTTTCAGCGGTATTGGACTTCAAATTACTTTTGCTGTGTTTATTATTAAGGGCGATACATTAGCAACATGGTTCTCTCCGTTAGGTTGGCCTAAATTATTGTTTGAATGGGTAAGTCATTTTTTTGTGCTTGTCCTAAATTTTACAACCGAAGGTGCAACTTTCGTTTTTGGTAACTTGGCAATCAGTCCGGGACAAAAAGGAAGTTTAGGAATGTTTTTTGCTTTCCAAGTTTTACCAACTATAATTTTCTTCGCTAGTTTAATGGCAATTCTTTATCAACTTGGGATAATGCAGAAAATAGTTCATGCAATGGCTTGGGTAATGGCAAAAATTATGGGAACAAGCGGCGCTGAATCCCTTTCATGCTCTGCAAATATATTTGTCGGACAAACAGAAGCACCTTTAATGATAAAACCGTATTTAAAAGGAATGACCAACAGTGAATTGTTAACTATTATGACCGGAGGAATGGCAACTATTGCAGGCGGTGTAATGGCTGCATACATACAAATATTAGGGAATTCTTTTGCAGAGTCTATGAATTTACCTTTACAGCAAGCGCAGCTAATTTTTGCTACTCAACTGCTTGGAGCAAGTGTGATGGCAGCTCCTGCGGCAATTGTTATTTCAAAAATTATTTTCCCGGAAACTAAAGAATCCGAAACAGCCGGAAGTGTTAAAATAAAGGTTGAAAAACTTTACTCAAATGTAATTGAATCTGCTGCCGGCGGAGCTGCCGAAGGTTTAACCTTAGCGCTGAATGTAGGCGCTATGCTTATCGCTTTTATTGCTCTTATTGCACTTACAAACTACGTTTTAATTGGACTCGGAGATTTGTTAAGTGTCAATGCTTATCTCATAGCTCAATATGGATCACCTTTAAATCTGCAATTTGTTCTTGGGTTTGTTCTACAGTATTTAGCATACGGAATAGGCGTCCCGTGGGATAATGCAATGCAGTTCGGCAGTTTAATAGGGACTAAAGTTGTCTTGAATGAATTTGTTGCATATGTCGATTTAGGTAAAATGATTGAACTAAAACAGTTGGTTAATGATAAGACTATTTTTATGGCGACTTATGCATTATGCGGTTTTGCAAATTTCAGTTCTATTGCAATTCAAATTGGCGGAATTTCTCCTTTGGCTCCTAAACGTAGAAGCGACCTTGCTAAACTTGGTATCAGGGCCGTTATTGGCGGAACATTAGCAACATTAATGACTGCAACATTAGCGGGGATATTATTCTCGTGATTGATATGGAACTGAAATATAAAGACTTAGTTTCTACAATTCAAAACGAAGCTCCATTTAAACCGGAGCTTGCAATAATTTTAGGAAGCGGGTTAGGAAACTTAGCCGATCACTTAACAAAAGTAAAAAGTATTTCTACAGCAGATTTACCGGGTTACCCGAAGTCGACAGTTAAAGGGCACAAAGGATTCATACATTTTGTTAAATACGAAGGAAAGAAACTTCTTCTATTTCAAGGCAGGATACATTTTTATGAAGGATATAATATTTCCGATTGTTTATTACCTGTTCATATAATTCATAAACTGTATTGTTTCAATACTATTATTACAAATGCTGCCGGAGGAGTTAATCTTAGTTTTAAACCCGGTGATTTAATGTTAATAAATTCGTTTTATGCATTTAATATTAAAAAGGAACTTTTGGAAGTTTTAAATTTACCAACACTCGATCAGAGAAATTCTTTTCTTAATTTTCCTTCGAAAAAACTTTCGGAGTTAATTAAAACGGCTTCTCTGGAAGCAAATATTTATTTACAAGAAGGCAGTTATTGGTTCGGTAAAGGACCTTCTTATGAAACTCCTGCTGAAATTAAGATGATGCTTAAATTCGGGATTGATGCAGTTGGTATGTCAACAGCACATGAAGCGGTTTACGCACAAAGTCTGGGAATGGAAGTTGGCGGTATTTCTTTGATTACCAATTATGCTGCCGGTTTATCTTCAACAAAACTATCACACAAAGAAGTGATAGATACTGCAAACGAAGCTCAAAACCGTTTTGAAAGTTTAATAAAAAAAGCAATTATACTTCTTTAAGTTGCAGCGTAGTCATTTCCATCTGCGTGTGAAATATATCTATTTTACCACTAAAATTATTATTCGTTAATCCTTGTTCTTAGGTTAAGCCTTAAAAACCAATATTTTGCATAAACCCAACTTCTTGAAGAAGTTGGGTTTATTAAATTCAAGGTGAGTTTATAAATTTGCGATTAATGCTGCTGCAGTTACTATTGCTGTTTCGGATCTTAATCTATTCTTGTTTAACGTAATTAATTCAGCATTATTGAATGAACTAATTTCTTCTTTCGTCAAACCTCCTTCGGGTCCGAATATGAAAAAAGTATTTCCTTCTTGTAGTAATTTAGTCTTATTACTCTCTCCAAAATAATCTTGAAGTGATCGCTTTGTGTTTTGTTCAAAAATAATTATTTGCGATGATGCCGGAATTGCTCCCCGGATATTATCTGCAAATCCGATTTTAGGTTTATATGCATGCAGGCTTTGCTTCATTGCAGAAATTATTATTCTTTCCCAACGCTCAAATTTTATTCCCCTTTTACAACTTTTTTTAGCGCTGAAAATTAAAAAATTTGTTATGCCAAGTTCAACGGACTTTTCAAGTGCAAATTCAAATCTATCCTGGGATTTTAATATTGGGATGACAAAAGTGAGATTAGCTAATTTATTTTTTTGCTGATAAACTTTTTTTACTTCTGCAATAATTTCATTTTTAGTAATATTTTTAATTACAGATTTATATACTTTACCGGTGCCGTCCGTAATATATATTTCATCATCAACCGAATGGCGCATAACCTTTACTATGTGATTTGCTTCTTCTCCTGTAAGGATTACGTTATTAGAAGAAATTAGTTTAGGTTGTGTATAATAAAATTCAGTATTTGAAAAAATCATCTTAATTGAATTATTTTTTTACTAAAAAGCAAAACCTGAACCGATATTAAATTCTCCGTTCATTTGTTCATCAAAAGCATACTCAAATCTTATTGCATTATAGGGTAAGAAAAGTATAGTTAATCCGAAGCCCCAGCCGGAATCAAATTTGCTGATGCTTATTCTTTCTCCGTTATTATAAGTTGTCCCGGTATCCCCAAAAATATTAAATTGCAGACCAATACGAGCAGTTGTTAATCTTTTAGGAAGTAAAGGTAATTTTAAGCCGAAATACCACTCTTTAATAACCGGGTAGCTTAACTCAACAGAACCTAGTAATGCATTATTCCCTTCCCTATCTTCCGTTATGTGTCCTCTTATATACTGACCGTTTCCTAAGAAAGAATAATCGTAAAGGGGAATAACTCTTCCAAAGGTATGCCTGTAATTTATGCGCCACTTTAAAGTTATATCTTCAATAATAGGATGGTATTCTCTAATGTCAAAACCAAATACATTATAATCAACATTATTAATACCGAAACCGTTATGCGTAAGTTCTACCTTCCCGAAAAAACCGTTTTTAGAAAATTGCTTTAAGTTCCTTGTATCAAGAACATACTGTAATTGTAACCAAGGTACTCTGTCAATTTTGGAACCTGACGCATTAAAACCGGGAAGATAAATTGGTACATCGATATATGAAAACCCGAGAGAAAGGAATAAATTATTTGAAGTATTGAATCTTTTCCCCAGCGTAATAGAGGCACCGGAAGTTTTATAATTAAAGTCACTTTTATAGATTGCTCTTGCCATGAGACTTTTATTTTTAATTGTTTGGTGAAATAATCCGAAAGCCAAGCTCAAATCATATTTAGTACTGATAACGGGATTGATATAAAATAAGTTAAAACTTGGGTCATAGCCAAATGATGCTAAAGCTTGTATGGTTTCGTTTCTTCCGCGAAAATTTTTATAGAGAAGAAAAAATCCGTAAGAAGATTTAGCTATAGTATTTTCTCTCCAATTAAAAAATGGAACAGGATAGATATACCAGCTTTCTTGTACATTAATAACCAATATATTTAGTTCATTAGCTTTTTCTATTGCAAATTCTACGTTGTTGAAAATACCTAAACTAAAAACCCGCTCACGATTATAGTTAAGAAGGCTTTTACTTACTGTATCTCCAACGGCGAAGTTAAGTTCTCTAAGAATTACAAAATCCTTAGTCGTTTTATTCCCTTCTATTCGAATGGAATCAACTTTTATTTCTTTATCAACGGTTTGACCTAAAGAAATTGTAGTAAAGAGAATATAAACAAAGAGAAGAATTTTACTCATACATTTTATATTCATACAAATATATCTGTTTGGGAAATAAACTTGCTTGATTAAATTCTAAATTTACCATTTTGTATTTTAAGATAGAAGTTTTATATTTGTTTCGTAGTCTTAATGCTTAGAATAGTATTAAATATCATTGTGAGTATCAAATTAATAACAAACTATCAGTCCTTTTAATTTTAATAATTATTGTTCCCGGAACTTTGGCAGCACAATATGCACATCTAAAGCATATTGTAAAACCGAAATTTGAATTAGGTATCTTAATTGAGGGTACTGATTTATTCAATTCAAGAGCTACAAATAAGTTTACTGATTCTGGTAATTATAAGGTTAATATATTAGAAAAAAACATTGTACAAATTTACCCCATTAGTCTATATATAAGCGGAAGACTAATAATAATAGGAAATTTAAGTTTTGAATTTAGACCTGGTATAATATTCGCTGGTGAACCCTATTCAGGTTTTGAGTACGGATTCTTTTTAAGATATAAAATGTTAAATAAAAAAATAATTCTAATAGGTGGAGTAAATTTACATGACAATATAGGTGCAGGTCACAATAGTTTAGTTTCAACCGGTGAAACAATTACAGAAATTGGGGGATCAGTAGGTTATCAATTTACAAAATCATTTGCAGGTATCGTAAGTTATTATAAACCTTCTAAAGAAATTGAATATTACTCAGAATATTCAAATGATTATATTGATGAATATACTTATAAGCTAAAGTATATTATAAAATTTGGATTTGATTTTACTTTTAATTGGTAAATATTATACACACATTTTATGAGCTACCATTATGCAAGTATCTTGTATAACTTGTGTGCCTGCTTCTGCAACCGGTTTAACCGCTTCATCATTTCTTATCCCGGATTGCAGCCAGAGAGTTTTAGTTCCTCTTTTTAATACATCAGGAATTATTTCCGGGATATATTCAGACCTTCTGAAAACGTTGATAATATCCGGGGTAAAAGGAATATCAGTTAAATTTGGATAAACTTTAATTCTTCCGGCAGAATTTAAATTAGGATTTACGCCGACAACTTTGTACCCGGCATCAAAAAGATATTCGGCTATAAATCTTCCGTATTTATTCGGGTTGCTTGATATTCCTACTACAGCAATAGTTTTAGAGGATTTAAGTATTTTACACAGAGTTAAATTGCTAATAAAATGTTCCTAGTTTTGTTAGGTAATTTTTTCTGTTGGAGCACATGTACAGAATAAATGTCTGTCTCCATAAGCATCGTCAATACGATTAACGGGTATCCAAAATTTATTATTCTTGCACCATTCAGCCGGGAACAGAGCTTCTTCAATTGAATACGGATGGTTCCATTCATCCATCAAATCGTAAGCTGTATGAGGAGAATTTTTAAGAACGTTATCTTCTTTATCATATGTACCGTTTGCTACAGCATCAATTTCGTTTTTGATTGAAATCATAGCAGCGCAAAATTTATCCAGTTCGTTTTTTGATTCGCTTTCAGTCGGTTCAACCATAAGTGTTCCGTGAACCGGAAATGAAACAGTTGGAGCGTGATAACCATAGTCCATCAAACGTTTAGCAATATCAATTACATCAATATTATATTTCGTCTTAAATTCTCTAGTGTCGAATATCAATTCGTGACCGACAAAACCGTGTTTACCTTTATAAAGTACTTTGTAGTAAGGCTCAAGTTTTGATTTTAAATAGTTGGCATTTAAAATTGCAACTTCAGCAACTTTCTTTAGACCTTGTGCGCCAAGCATTTTGATAAAAGCATAAGATATAGGAAGAATATTTGCACTTCCCCAAGGAGCTGCTGAAACAGCGTGAATAGAGTTTCCTCTGTTAATATTAACAACAGGGCTGCCGGGTAAAAAACGTACAAGATGTTTTGCAACGGCAATTGGTCCAACTCCCGGTCCTCCTCCGCCATGCGGAATTGCAAATGTTTTATGAAGATTTAAATGACAAACATCGGCGCCAATTTCTTCCGGACTGGTTAATCCTAGTTGTGCATTTAAGTTAGCGCCGTCCATGTGAACTAATCCGCCGTTGTCGTGAACTATTTTGCAAACTTCTTTAATGCTTTCTTCAAAAATACCGTGTGTTGAAGGATATGTAACCATTAAAGCAGATAAGTTATCTTTATTATCTTCAGCTTTTTGTTTTAGGTCATCCACTCTAATATTCCCTTGTTCGTCACAGTCAACAATTATAACTTTGTCCCCAGCCATTACGGCACTTGCCGGATTAGTTCCGTGTGCGGAAGAAGGTATTAAAACAACATTTCTATGTGCTTCACCTCTGCTTGTATGATATTCCCGTATTGCCATAAGTCCGGCATATTCACCTTGTGCACCGGAATTTGGTTGAAATGAAACTGCAGAAAAACCTGTAATCTGACAAATATATTTTTCTAATTCTTTTATTAACTTATGATATCCTGCCGCTTGTTCAAAAGGAACGAACGGATGTATATCGCTGAACTCAGGCCATGTAATCGGGATAAGTTCTGTTGCTGCATTAAGCTTCATGGTACACGAGCCCAAAGGAATCATAGAAGTTGTGAGGGAAATGTCCTTATTTTCCAAAGATTTAATATAACGCATCATTTCGGTTTCGGAATGATATTTACGAAAAACAGGATGTGTCATGAAAGATGATTTTCTCTTTAATTCATTCGGAATCTGAGGGACAACGTCTTTATAAATCTTATTAATATTTATATCATTGAAGTCTTTATCAACATCTTCGGCAAAAATTTTAATTAATATTTTCAAATCTTCAAAAGTTGTAGTTTCATCAATTGTTACACCAACCGCTATAGAATCATAAAATCTCAAATTAACTTTATAAGTTTTTGCAAGTTTGTGCATCTTAGCTGCGTCACCTTTCGATTTGAGATTTACTTTAAGAGTATCGAAATAGAATTCGTTTTTTTGTTCAAGACCGAGATCTTCCAGAACTAAATCTAAATGCTTTGTCAAACTATGAATTCTTTCTGCAATTTTTTTAAGTCCTTCCGGTCCATGATAAACACCGTACATGCCTGCCATTGTTGCAAGCAAAGCCTGTGCCGTACAAATATTGCTTGTAGCGCGTTCTCGTTTAATATGCTGCTCTCTGGTTTGAAGCGCCATTCTTAAAGCCGGCTTTCCTTTCATATCTTTCGATATGCCGATAATTCTTCCAGGTACAAATCGTTTCAGTTTTTCAGTAGATGCGAAGTAAGCAGCATAAGGACCGCCGTAACCCATCGGGATACCAAATCTCTGTGAAGATCCTACAACAGCATCCGTACCGAATTCTCCGGGCGGCTTTAATAAGGTTAAGCTCAAAAGGTCGGCAGCTACTACTTTAAATATTAATTGCTCGGATGCTTCCTGAAATAGCGTTTCATAATTTATAATTTTACCTGTATCGGTCGGATACTGAACAAAAAGACCGAACACTTCATCGGTTAATTCGAAATCTTCAACCGGGATAATTTTTAGTTCTATACCTTGTGGTATTGCTCTTGATTTTAGCACATCTATTGTTTGAGGGAACGAATCTTCCGATATCAAAAAAACATTAGCATTTTTCTTCTTCCCTCTTTTTGCATGAAAAAACATTAACATTGCTTCTGCAACGGCAGTGCCTTCATCCAATAATGATGAATTAGCAATCGGCAAACCGGTAAGATCGGAGATGATTGTCTGAAAGTTTAACAATGCTTCCATTCTGCCTTGTGAAATTTCTGCCTGATATGGAGTATATGACGTATACCATCCGGGATTTTCTAAAATGTTCCTTCTGATAACAGACGGAAGAATAGTTGGATAATAACCCATTCCAATGTAAGTTTTGAAAATTTTATTTTTCTTTGCAATACATTCCAGTTCATCAAGCACAGCCCTTTCTGTTAAGGGAGCCGGTAAATTTATTTCCGATTTCAAGCGAATATCTTCAGGAACGGTTTTACTAATTAATTCTTCAAGGGAATCAACGCCAACATCTCGCAGCATATCTTTCATTTCATTTTCGGAAGGACCGATATGCCGCTTATAAAACTGATCGTAAAAAGAAAATTTTTCCATGGCAACATCTTTGTAATTTATTTTAAAAATATCTATTAAAGAACATGTAAAACTTATTGAATTAATTAAAATTTACAAACATAAATTTAATGAAGTCTCGATACAACTGTATTGAGATAATAATTAAACAAACAAGTTATCTATCTATTCGTTTAGATTTATTAAGTGCATCATGCGCAGCGCTTTGTTCTGCGATTTTTTTACTTTTACCTTTTCCTTCACCTGAAAGTTCGGAGCCTGCGGTTACTTTAATATAATAATATTTTTCGTGCGGCGGTCCTTCTTCTTTAACAACTTCATAAATAGGTTGGGGATATTTCATTGAGTGAGAGTATTCCAGTAGTTGTCCTTTGTAATTAGAATCAACAAAGTGATCTTCTTCTTGAAAATGTGGCCGGATTATCCATTTATGTACAAAATTTTCTACTATGTTCATTCCTGCATCAAAATATATAGCAGCTATAAGAGCTTCAACAGAATCTGCTAATATAGTTTTTAATCCATCAGAATAATCTTTGATGTACTTTTTATTATACTGCAGATATTTTTTTAAGCCCATTTTTTGGGCTGCTTGGTATAGTGCAATTTTATTAACCAAATTTGATCGATATTTTGTCAGGTAACCTTCATTCTCATTTGGAAAATTTTCGAATAAATACTTACCGACAATAAATCCCAAAATAGAATCTCCTAAAAATTCCAGTCGTTCATTTGATTTAGAAATTTCGGGATGAATTTCAAGGGTTGAACGATGAGTTAATGCCTTAAAATAAATCGATGGGTTTTTAATCGGGTATCCGACTAGGTTACGAATACCTTCAACAACTTCAGTTTGTTCATTAGTTAATTCAGCGGTTTTTCGAAAGTTACAAAACCGAAGAAAACGCCGAAATAATTTAGGCAACAATTTTAGCCTTCGTATTTTTTAAAAAGTAAAGTGGCATTGTGTCCGCCAAAACCGAAAGTATTGCTTAAAGCATATTTAATTTCTCTTTTGATTGCTTTTTTAGGGACATAATTTAAATCACAATCTTCACCCGGTTCGTCCAAATTAATTGTGGGAGGAATTATTCCGGTCGTAAGCGCTTTCAAAACGGCAATTGCTTCAATTGCACCGGCAGCTCCTAGCAAATGACCGGTCATTGATTTAGTTGAACTAACAACGAGATCATAAGCATGATTTCCAAATACTTGTTTTATGGCTTTTGTTTCATTTTTATCGTTAAGCAGAGTTGAAGTTCCATGAGCGTTAATATAATCAACTTCTTCAGGATAGATTTTCCCATCCTTAATAGCCTCTCTCATTGATCTGTACGCGCCTTCTCCATCCGGTGCCGGAGCTGTAACATGATAAGCATCGGCCGAAAAACCGGCGCCAATAATTTCGGCATATATTTTGGCTCCCCTCCTAACTGCATGTTCGTGTTCTTCCAAAATAAGAGTGCCTGCTCCTTCACCCATAACAAAACCGTTACGGTCTTTGTCAAATGGTCTTGAAGCTTCCGAATATCTATCGTTCCATGTTGAAATAGCACGAGCCGCATTAAAACCACCGACTGCCATAGGAGTAATTGATGCTTCGGCTCCGCCGCTTACCATTATGTCGGCTGAACCTCTTTGAATAAGGAAAAAAGCATCCCCAAGAGCATGTGATGATGTAGCGCATGCAGATATTGTTGCGTAATTTGGTCCTTTTAATCCAAAACGAATAGAAATGTGTCCGGCAGCAATATCTGAAATCATCATTGGAATGAAAAACGGA
>BDSW01000130.1 GCA_002898175.1 bacterium BMS3Abin04 | reverse complement strand
AACACATAAACTTGAGAACAGCAACAATAACATTATAAAAGGTAAAGGAACAGCTAAACCGGTAAATGTAAATGGATATAACTTAGATAAGTTTTTTGAATTTGCATATTTTGCAGCTGAGGCAGCATTGCTTTTCTTGATAGTAAAAAATTATAGAAACAGAAGAAGCGCTATGAATAAGAAGAAAAATTCAATACTGAAGAAAAATATTTCTCTTTTAAGGAATGAAATGATTAAAACGCCTTTGCGTAAGGAGCAGCAAGAAGTTAGGGAAAAAATCGGTATTGGAAACATTAAGATTGATATCGAAACGCAGAACCTGACACATACTGCTAAAAAATTAAATATTTCTAAAGGTGAAATATATCTAGCGGCTAAACTAAAGTTAATGACGAGCAAAGCAAAATGATTAGTTTGAAATTAAATAAAATAGGTCAAGGAGCCAGAGCTAAAATTGTAAGCGGTAAGAACCGTGCAGGTGTTCCGAATAAAAATAACAAAGTAGTAATTGAAGTTTTGGATAATATTTTAGATCACGAAAAAATTCTTGTTAACGGTAAAGTATACTTAACTCAATTGCCGGTTAGGGTTTTAGCCGGTGAAACTTTAATTGGTCGAATGCTTAAGCAAAATCCGTTTACAATCGCTTTGGATGATTTTAATAACAGTTTGATATCGAAGGAGTTAAATTTAACACAAATATTATCTATGCTTTCGATTGAGGATAATGAGATAACTAACAAGGTAATCAAGTTATTGTTGACGAAAAATAAACCTCTTATCAAATCCAAAATTATTGAACTATTAAGCTTTATTAAGAACTTCAATAGGAACTATAGTACAGATGAGTTGGGTCTTTTGATAGAAACGATGTGGGCATATTCATCTTTTAATTATTCAAAGATATTTAAAGACTTTGAAAAGATTTTTGATATACCGTTTAATGAAGTTGCCGGAAGGATTTATGATTTATGGCAGAAGAAAATCGGTACCGAAAACATTTTGGATAAACTGGAAAAAGCAATTGTATTGCATTTAGAAAAGAAAACGGGTTTAATAAATCTCTCTGCTGTGAAAGATAAATCAAAATTGTTCACAGAAATTATTTCAGATATAAGAAGGCATACAGATAAATACGGTGCAAATAAATTTAATGACGAACTAATTACTCTGAAAAAACTTCTGCTGAAATATATACTTCAAAAAAGTTTTTATGCTAATGCCGGTATCTATCCTGAATTTACCGTATTACTGAGGAAAAGAAAATCGTCCCTGTATTTGTTTGAATATGAGAATATTAGAAAAGAAAACGATGAGAGTTTGTTTGGTTCAACTTTTCAAATAAGCTCAAAGGAAGTTTCAATTATAGGTTATCTCACAAACACAAGATTTTACGGTGAAGTAACTACTATTAATTCTAATATAATTGCGATTGATCAAAAAATCAAAAAGTTTAACTCAGTTATGCTGAACTATTTTAATCTATCCGCACATATTGAAATCAAAAAGGGCGATAGAGTTGAAGACAAAATAAGAAAGAACAATTATAGACATGTTGCGAATTATTCTTAAATCGAGAAACTAAAATGAATCAAGACGAAATAATAAGAATAGTAATAGAAGAAGCAGATAGTGAAAACATTACAATTGGGAAAAACTCAATACAAAATTCGCTGCTCAAAAATTTATTTAATACAAGCAATCCGTTATCGTACAGTGCGTTTTTCTCTACTCAAGTTATTGAATTACTAAATGATATTACAAAGTTAGATTTAGAGGTAAATTAAATGGTAAAGGGATTATACTATGCAGCAAAAAGTTTACACGAAAAAATAAGAAATATCCAAATAGTAGCTAATAACCTTGCTAATATAAATACTACGGGTTTTAAACGGGAAATTCCTTTTTCGGAATACATGGAAAGAGCGAATAAGAAATCTCTAATGCAAATTACCGACTTTACCGAAGGAGCGCTTATAAAAACAGATAACCCGTTTAATCTTGCAATTTCAGGAAAAGGGTTTTTTGCCGTGCAGACAAATCGTGGAATTGAGTTAACTAAAAACGGAAAATTTAAAATTAATAACGACGGATTTTTAGTTACCGAAGACGGAAATAAGGTGCTTGGGCGTAACGGTGAAATAAGTTTCCTGGATAATTTATTCAAGAAGGGCAATCAGGTTACAATCAGCAGCAACGTAGAAGTGAAAGTCGGTAAGAATGTAGTTAATCAATTGATGATTGTTAAACCGGATGACCAAAGCAATTTAATCAGAACGGAGGGACAAAAATATTATTCCCTGGATGAAGTTTATAATCCGGCTAACGAAAAAGATTTCAAAGTAATGCAGGGTTATTTAGAAGAATCAAATACAAATCCTATAGTTGAAATGCAGGCAATGATTCAGTTAGAGAAAGATTTTGAAGCATCGCAAAAAATGGTGACCTCTTTAGATAATATGATGAGCAAAGCAAAAGAAATAGGCAAAGTTTAAAAAAATAGATTGGAGGAAATATAATGCCGACAAGAGCATTAAGAACAGCAGCGTCAGGTATGTATGCTCAGCAAATGAACATACAAGTAATTGCAAATAACATTGCAAATATAAATACTACAAGTTTTAAGCGAAATCGTGCGGAGTTCAAGGATTTAATGTACCAAGAACTTGCCGCTAACCCGCAGAATGCTGATGTTCCGGGACTTGTAGAAAATTCGAGCAATGAAATCCAGGTTGGAAGCGGGGTTAAACCTTCCTCTACGCAAAAGATTTTTCTTCAGGGTGATCTTCGGCAAACAGGCCATCAGCTTGATGTTGCTATTCAAGGCGATGGGTTTTTCCAAGTTAGGAAGCCTGACGGGACCTACGCTTATACAAGAGACGGTTCATTTAAAATTTCTGCCGATGGATCGCTCGTAACATCAGACGGGTATGTTATTGAGCCGGGCTTTTCGGTTTCGGACATTACTTTGGGCGTCAATATTTCAAAAGACGGGACTGTAAGTCTAAGGGAAACCGGCGGCGATAGTGTTGAGCTGGGTACTATTCAATTGGCAAAGTTTATTAACCCGGGCGGATTAAGAGCGCTTGGCGACAATCTTTACGAAGAGACGGAAACATCCGGAGCACCAATTCTTGGTGATCCTGCGCATGATGGATTCGGCGAGTTGAATCAAGGATTTCTTGAAGCTTCGAATGTTGATATTGTTGAAGAGATGATTGCTATGATAAGCGCTCAGCGTGCGTATGAAATCAATTCAAAAACTGTGAAAACAGTTGAAGACATGTTATCAATTGCAAATAACTTAAAGCGGGGCTAGGTAAATGCTTCATAGCGTATTATTAATATTGACAATTATATTTACCGGTTTCAGAGGAGATGGGAAAATAGATAACTATCTAAAATCCAGATTATCAAGTTATAAGCACTTTACATATGAAATTATTTCCTTTCCTAAGGGACATAAGTTCGGTAAAAATTCCGGATATTCAATTGCAAAGGATAAAAAGTTCAGAGTAGATGGAAAATTCGGATATATACCAATCTACTTAACAAAAAACAGAAAAGGTAAAACTCTTTCGTTCATTTCTCTAAAACTTAGTTTGTTTAAAGATGTCTGGGTATCCAACAGAAATATTAAAACAGGCCAAGAAATTTCCGGATCGGATTTTAATTTAGAAGAGAAAGATGTTACAAAAATAAGGTCTTTCCCGATTGAAGATATCGGTAAGATACAAGGTTATAAAGCAAAAAGAAATATTCGCAAAGGAACGATTCTTTCGGAAGATATGCTGAAGCGAATTGCAGTTGTAAAAAGCGGCACAAGTTTAACAGCTATAAAAATTGCCGGTAATGTTAAAATCTCGTTTAGCGTTTATGCAAGAAGCAGCGGAAATGTTGGTGACGTAATTAGAGTTACATATAATAAAAGAGTCTTTAAAGCTAAGGTCATAAATTCAAACTATGTACAAATAATTGAGTAATAAAATGAAAAAGTATTTGGTGTTTTTAATTTTTATCCCATGTTTAATGTTTCCTCAACGCATGAAGCAGAATGCAGAATTTTCCTTGTTCTCGGATTATAAAGCTGCACGGGTTGGTGATGCAATCACAATTATTGTTGTTGAGTCTTCTCAAGCAGCTAATAAAGCCGAAACAGCAACCGGACGAAAAAGTAATATAGGATTTGGTGGTTCTGCTAAGGTTGGAGATGCTCCTTTACCGGATGCAGATTTTAATCTGGGTACAACAAATAATTTTAAAGGAAGCGGTTCTACAAAATCTTCGGGAATGGTAAGAACAAAAATTAGTGCAATAATTGATTCTGTTATGCCCAATGGATTATTAAGCATAAAGGGAAGCAGAAAGATAGTAATCAATGGTGAAGAGCAGAATATTTCAATTAAGGGAGTTGTGCGAGGCTCGGATATAAGAAGCGATAATACAGTCTACTCTTATAACATATCCGATGCCGAAATTATTTTTGATGGTAGCGGTGCAATAAGCAGAGCTCAAAGCCCGGGTTGGCTAACAAAATTATTTCACTGGTTATTTTAGGTGCTAAAATGAAATACATTAAAATTTTATTATTATTTACACTTCTTAGTTCGGTTGTATACGGACAGAGAATTAAAGATATCGCTTATTTCAAAGGTGTTCAGTCGGAACAGCTTATTGGTTATGGGTTAGTTGTTGGACTTGCCGGAACAGGCGACAGTTACCGGTCGACGTTTACAATACAATCTATTATATCAATGCTTAAGCGTTTTGGAATTACGGTACCGCAAGCAAATTTGCGTACACGTAATATTGCTGCAGTGATGATAACTGCAAATATAAATAACTTATTAAAAATTGGCGCAAAGTTCGATGTTTTGGTTTCGTCAATGGGAGATGCAACAAGCTTAATGGGTGGAACTCTTTTAATGACGCCTCTTTCCAGGGCAAGCGGACAAGTAGTTGGATTAGCGCAGGGAGCAGTTTCAATCGGTGGTTACGATATTAGTACCAGATCGGGTGGTAGAGTTGCAAAGAATCATGCTTTAAGCGGCAGAGTACCAAACGGTGGCGAGCTTCAGAAAGAAATTGCAAGTAATAGTTTTAAGAATAATGAAGTGACTATTTTCTTACGTGAACCGGATTTTTCTACATTAAACAATATATCAAAAGCAATTAATGTCACATTTAACGATACTTTGGCTCACGCAATTGGTGGTTCCGAAATAAAAGTTAGAGTTCCCGATTCTTTGAAAAGTAATTTAACGTCTTTTCTAGCTTCGCTCGAGTCAATTCAAGTTCAAAGAGATGTAATAGCAAAAGTAGTTTTAAACGAGAGAACGGGAACTGTGGTTGCCGGTACGAATGTTAAAATTTCACCCGTAACAATATCACACGGCAGTTTAAATATTACCATTCGATCATTTCCTATTATTTCTCAACCGGGACCTTTTTCTCAAGGCTCAACAAAGTTGTTTAATAATCAGGTGCCGAGTGTTAGTCAGGAAGGAAGCAACGCAGTTGCACTAAACGGAGCCTCAAATGTTCAGCAGGTAGCTGCGGCACTAAATTCATTAAAAGTTTCTCCGAGAGACATTATAGCAATTTTTCAAGCTCTTAAAGAAGCCGGTGCATTAGATGCAGAATTAGTGATAATATAAAAATGAAACCATTGGATCTTAAAATAACAAATAGCGCAAAGCAAATTACTAAACCTAATAATACAAATAATAAGTTCAGTAATGATCAAAAACGTAAGCTTGCTAAAGCGTCTAAAGATTTTGAAACTATGCTCACATCCATGATGATTAAGAGTATGACAAAATCCGCAGGAGGATTATTTGGAAGTAATAATTATGGCGGCGATATTTTTGATACAATGTTTGAAAACGAGATTGCTAGCTATATGACTGAAGCCAAGGGGTTAGGTATTGCCGGGCAAATATTTGAAAATTTGACAGGAGAAAAATTAGATCCGAAACTTTACAAAACAAAAATTCTACCTGGAAATGCTAATTCAACGGGAAATAAAAAAGTTGAAAAGTCCGCAAATCCGAAAGGGTCGAAATTAATTGATAAACTTAAAAAATATGAGGATATAATTAATGAAGCATCTGAAAAATATAATATAAATGCTAATTTAATTAAATCGGTTATTTTAACGGAATCCGGAGCCAACCCAAAAGCTCACTCAAAAAATAAAGCAAAAGGATTAATGCAATTACTCGACTCAACTGCGGATTCTTTAGGTGTAAAAAATATTTGGGATCCTAAACAGAATATATTTGGAGGTACTAAATATTTATCAAATATGCTTCGACAATATGATGGGGATAAAGATTTAGCTCTGGCTGCTTATAACGCAGGTCCTGGAAACGTGGCAAAATATAAAGGTATTCCGCCTTTTAAGGAAACAAAAATATATATAAAAAGAGTAAAAAATTACCTAAATAATTTGGAATTATAATGAAAGTAAATAAACTAACAATAGTGCTGAACGAACAACAAAACAACTTAAGTATGCTTTTGGAAATTATTAAGAATAAACAGAAAGCGCTTGTTGAAAGAGATGATGATTCCATTAAGCTATCGGTTAAAAGGGAAGAAAAAATCTTGTTGAAGATACAATCCCTGGAAGAAAAAAGGATAAGTGCGATTGAAACAGTCTATACTGAAAACAATTTAAGTATTGAGGATTATAGAATTACTACATTGCTGCAAAGCCTTAATAGCAGTTTAGATAAAAAAACCATAGAAGTACTTTCCGATTACAAGTTAAATATCAAGAATTTAATTTTAGAAATTATGAAATTAAATCAACAAAATATGTTTTTAATACAGCATACAAGGCAGTTTTTTAGTGAAACAATTAATGCAATTTTAAGTTCTACCAAAAGGTCACTAATAGACAGGAAGGGATAAGTCATGGGTATAAGCAGTTTATTTAATATTTCGCGAAGCGCGCTGTTTACTTATCAGAAAGCATTAAATGTTGTTTCCAATAATATTGCAAATGCTAATAATCCGGATTACAGCAGGCAAACAGTTGTGCTGGGAACCGAATTTCCGGATTATAGAGCTTCTTTTACGTTTGGAACCGGAGTAAGATTAGATAAAGTAATTCGAGTTTCGAATCAGGTTACTGAAAGACAAATTAGAAATACTAATAATAATTTCTACTCTGCTCAAAAACAATCGCTTGTTCTTGGGCAAGTTGAGTCTTTCTATTCCGAGCCCTCGGACTCCGGTTTATCCAGTTTAATAAATCAATTCTTTAATTCGTGGAACGATCTATCTGTAGACCCGACTTCTTCGCCGTTAAGAACAAATGTCGTAAATTCTGCTCAGAGAGTTTCGGAGAAAATCGAGAATATTCACGATAACCTGATTCAGATGAAATCGGATATGAGAGAAGATGCAAAAAATATGCTTAAATCCATAAATGGATTAACGGAGCAAATTCACTCGGTTAATAAGCAGATATATGAAGCAGGTGTAGTTGGCTATAGTCCTAACGATCTTTTGGATAAAAGAGATGCATTGCTAAACCAATTAAGTCAAATTGTAAATATCAATGTTACTATGGATAAAAATAATGTTGCCAACGTGTCTATTGGCGGGGTGTTTGCAGTTGACGGTTTACACAGAATAGAATTTAAACTAGGACAGGAAGACGGGAAGTTATTACTTCAGACAAAAGACGGCGCAGCGAACGTATCGGTTAGCGGCGGTCAGATGGAAGCGGTATTCGATTCTTTTTCTAATAAAATTCCTAGTTATCTTAACAGGTTAGATCAAGTAGCAAATCAGATATTTGAAAACGTGAACAAAGTACACCAAAAAGGTTATAGCAGCACTGATCCTCCGCAATCAGGTCTTGATTTCTTCTCTTCTTATGAAAATGGCAAACTTACAATAAATGAAGATATTCTAAATGATCATAATAATATTGCTGTTTCTAAAGACGGCTCGAATGGAAACAATGAAATAGCTTTGGAAATAGCAGGGATTAAAGATCTTAAGTTAGATAACAATTTAACTATCTCCGAAAATTATTCTAATTATATAAGTGATATTGCGAATGATATACAGACTAGTCAACAGGATTCAGATACATACGGATTAGTTTTATCGCAGCTGCAGCAGCAGAAAATGCAATACTCCGGTGTATCAACAGATGAGGAAATGATGAATGTTATGAAATATCAAAAGTCTTACGACGCAGCTGCAAAACTAATTAATATAGCTGACCAATTGTTAGAAACATTATTAAATATGGTATAAAAATGAGAGTACCGGACGGATTTTTACAGTTTGTTTATCTTCGTAATCTTAATAATGCGAAGAATTCAATCGCTCACATTCAAGAGCAGATAACAACACAGAATAAAATTAATAGACCATCGGATTCTCCTTTGGGAAATGCAAGAATAATGCGCTTAAAACAGCAGATTCAAAGTAATGAATCATTTGCTAATAATATTAGCAATAGTATTTCCATGCTGGATAATTCAACACTTTCGATGGAAGGAATGCAAACTGAAGTTCAAAACGTTTTACTTGCTTTAACAAAAATGAATAATGCAACGGTGAATGATGATCTAAGTCCGTTTGTAGCGGATATAGACGCAGCTCTAAATTCAATTATGGATTTAGCTAACAGCAAATACAATAATCAATATAGTTTCAGCGGGACAAATAGCACGACCAAACCCTTTAGTTTTAATGCCGATAAGACTGCTGTAGTTATTAACGGCGATTTAGGCGGGGATCAGAAAATAAGATTGTCAAACAATATTCTACAGAAAATAAATATCACGGGTAAAGAATTATTTCTCCCGGTGATGGCTCAATCAGGTAATTTGGATTCAGGTACTGCAGTTGGGGGTGTGCAATCAAGTACTTCAAAAGTATATGATGCCGATGGAAATGAATACGATATGACTGTAAACTATACAAAAACAGCAGCCAATACTTATGATCTGTCTTATGAAATAAAAGATTCCGACTCAAACATTGTAAGCTCACAGACTGTTAATGATTTAGTATTTGATACTACATCCGGTAAACTAAAAAGTATGGATGGCAGTAATCCTAAAGATATTAAAATTGAAGTTCAGGATAAAAAAATAAATTTGGTACTTGATGTTAATAGTATGACCGAAAAGTCGTCTGCAAGTAAGTTTGTTAATTCATTAAGTCAAAAGGCAGATATCTTTAACACTTTGCTTTCGATAAAAGAAAAATTATTAAACGGTGAAAAACCAAATGCTGTTCAATCACAGATTGTAGAAGATTTTAATCAACATGTTCTAAATAAACTTTCTGAAGCGGGTAGTATTTCAAATAGATTAAGTAGTTCTGCAGATTTATTACAAAATCAAAAATTTGAATTATTGAGCCTTTTATCATCTGAAAATGATGTTGATATGGCTAAAGCCCTTGTCGATTTACAAAGCGCTCAATATAGCCTTGATACAAGTTATAAAATTTCATCTATAATATTACCTAGATCATTACTGGACTATATGTAATGTTTCGGAAAAGAGGAAGTATTTACGGTTTAATACTTGGTATTTTATCGATATTCGGTGCATACTTTCTTGAAGGCGGATCATTTGACGCTTTATTCCTGCTGCCTTCTATAGTTATAGTATTTGGCGGAACATTTGCAGCAGTAATAATGGGCTTCGGTCTTGAAAAGTTCTTGAAGATTTTTATTTTGATTAAGCAGGCATATTCACCGAAAAAATATGATATTAAAAAACTTATTGAAGCTTTTGTACAGCTGGCAACTAAAGGAAGGCGTGAGGGTTTGCTTGCTGTAGAAAATGATCTTCATAAATTAAAATATCCGTTCCCTAAAAAAATGATTCGATTTGTTCTTGATGGTACTGATATGGAATCGTTGGAAAACATTGCAATTGCCGAAATGAAAGCAATGCAGGACCGTCATTATTCGAATATATTTCTTTTTAGTAAAATGGGCGGTTATGCTCCTACAATGGGAATTATCGGTACGGTGATGGGTTTAATAATGACTTTAGCGTCGGCAGGCAATAATCCTGAAATACTTATACATAATATTGCTTCTGCGTTCATTGCTACTTTGTGGGGAATAGTTAGTGCAAATTTAATTTGGTTACCAATTGCGGATAGATTAAAACAATGTCACTTAGAAGAAAAACATATGATGGAAATATCGTTAGAAGGAGTGTTGGCAATCCAGAGTGGAGAAATCCCCTCCTTGATAAAGTCACGAATGACAAGCTTATTACCCCAAAGAGAACAAGGAGAGCTAAAAGTCATTTAGTAGAAGACGATTCTATCTTTCAAGAAGACCATGATAAAGACCGGTATTTGATTACTTATGCCGATTTAATTACACTGCTTCTTGGGCTTTTTATTATTCTGTACGCTATTTCAAATATTGACGTAGTAAAATATGAAAAAATGATGGCAGCCTTGGGTAATGTTTTCGGGACCAAAAATGAAACGGTAGGTTTAATCAGCAATAGTAATACCGGGGGTTCGAGAATTTCGCCTATTCAAGCTTTAAGAGGATCACTGCAGAGTGTAATTGATCAATATGGATATGGTGAAAACGTTAAACTTTTAGAAGATAAACGCGGCATTACGATAAGAATTTTAGATAATATTTTATTTACTTCGGGAGATGCAGAATTGAATCCTAAAGCGGAAAGTGTCCTTCATAAATTGGCGCTTGTATTAAAAAAAGTTCCCAACGACATTAGAGTAGAAGGACATACGGATAATATTCCGATTAAGAACAATCTTTTCCCTTCAAATTGGCAATTGTCTGTTGCACGAGCAACAAATACTGCTTACTACTTAATGAAAAATGAAGGGCTTTCACCTGAAAAAGTTTCAATTGTCGGCTACGCGGAATATAAACCCATTGCCACAAACGACACGCCGGAAGGGCGTGCATTAAATAGACGTGTAGATATTGTAATATTAAAACGGTAAAAATATGAAAATTAAAACAGATCAATTCGGAGAAATTGAATTCGAAGAAAAAAACATAATTAATTTCAAAAACGGTATCCTCGGTTTCGAAAATTTAAAAAAGTATTTACTTATATCGGAAGATGACGGAATATTTTTCTGGCTTGTATCCGTCGAAGAACCGGAAATAATTTTTCCTCTGTTTGCAATTAATGTAATTCAAGATGATTTTAAAAATGTAGAGGACTATGAACCTTACGGTATTGTTAAGTTTGATAAAGATCCTGCTAACATTACCGTAAACCTAAAATCACCTGTTTATATCAACCAGAATATCAATAAAGGATTTCAGAAAATTCTTGATAGAGAGGACTATCAGGTTGATTATCAATTATTCATAAAACAATAGAGATAAAGGAAATGCTGGTATTAACGAGAAAAAGTAAAGAGAAAATTAGAATTGGGACGGACATTGTAATTACTGTTATAACTACTTCGGACAATCAAGTAAAAATTGGAATTGAAGCTCCCGAGGATGTTAAAATCTTAAGAGAAGAATTATATCAAAAGGTAAAAGATCATACAATTAGTGCATCACTGAACAGTAAATTGAATATTGATTTCAACAAGTTGAAGATCAATAAAATAAACAAGCGATAACATAATGGTAAAAAGATTAAAAATATTAATAGTTGATGATTCCAATGAAATACTTAAGTACTTAACAAGATTTTTTGAATCCTATGGATTTATTGTTTATACAAGTACCGATGGACTCGATGGAATTCAGAGAGCAGTAGAAGTAAGACCGGATATAATATTTTTAGATTTAATGATGCCTACATTCGACGGGATCAAAATGCTTCAGGTAAAAAGCGTACTAAAAGAAATTATTGATATTCCGGTGATAGTTGTTAGTGCAAATACTGCAAGAAGAAATGTGGTAGCGGCTTTGGAAGCAGGAGCAGATAAAGTTCTTTCAAAGCCTTTAAAAGAGCTAAAAATTATCGAATATATAAATGAAGTTTTGGGGGATAATTATTTTGAAAATAAAGTTAGCCGCGGCTTTTTTTCTCAAAATGAAATAAGCGAATTAAAAAATGAAATGGTTACGGTTTTTCTCGATTCTTTTTTACAGAAAAAAAGAAAGATAACGGAAGCAATAAGAAATAAGAATGAGGAAATGCTAAAAACCGCAATTCATGAAATAAAAGGAGCGGGCGGAACTATAGGGTACCCTGAGTTGACAGAGTTAAGTGAAGAAATTGAGAATAAAGAATTTAAATCTCCAACGGATTGGGTCTTTGCTGAATTTAAGTGTAACCGGATATTCCAGAAAGTTCAACAGATACAGAATAAATATCAAAAACAAATTAATTAAACTATGTTTATAATCATTGGTGCAATTGTAGTTCTTATAAGTCTTGTAGTCGGCTTTACAATGGCTGGCGGTCATTTGCTGGTTTTGATTCAGATATCGGAATTTATTACTATCGGCGGGGCTGCACTTGGAAGTTTTTTAATAATGGCAGACTTGAGAACTATTAAAAAAGTAATTGCAGCAATACCAAAAGCTTTAACAGCTAAAAGCTCCACAAAAGACGATAATCTATCAATACTTAAATCTTTATACGATTTATTCCTGCTTGCTCAAAGAGACGGGCTATTGGCTATTGAGAAGCATATTGAAACTCCGGAAGAAAGTGAAATTCTTTCTGCAAATTCTAAATTTATAAAGAACAAAACAGCAGTTGCTTTTTTATGCGATACGCTGAAAGTTATGCTTTCAGGCGGTGTTCCGCCTCATGAAATCGAAGGACTGATGGACACTGAAATTGAAACTTTTGAAGCTGAAAATGCACCTGTTAGTGCACTATTAACTAAGCTTAGCGATGCTTTTCCGGGACTTGGTATAGTTGCGGCGGTATTAGGAATAATTGTAACTATGGGTAGTATTAACGAAGGCGCTGAAAAAGTAGGGCACCATGTTGCCGCAGCACTGGTTGGAACGTTTTTAGGTATATTATTGTCGTACGGTTTCGTTGGTCCTCTTGCAACAAATATTGAATATTTAATTGAGAGCGAAGTTAGATATTTGGAAATGATAAAAGCATGTGTTATTGCTTATGCCAAAGGTAATCCCCCAATTGTTGCCGTTGAAATTGGTAGAAGAACAATTACTTCGGATGCAAGACCTTCATTCTCCGAACTGGAAAATTATTTAAGAGGAAGGAGCGAGTAAAAAATGGCAGAAAATGAAAACAACGAAAACCCGGTAATAATAAAAAAAGTTAAAAAAGGTAAACACGCACATCATGGCGGCGCTTGGAAAGTGGCGTATGCCGATTTTGTAACGGCAATGATGGCTCTTTTTATAGTTTTATGGATTTTGGCACAAAATGATGAAGTTAAAAATAATATTGCAGGCTATTTTAACGATCCAAGCGGATTTGGTTCGGGCAATGGACCCAGTGTTTTCAAAGGTCCCGGACGTAATAGTTCCCCTGTACCATCTCCTTTAACCGACTTACAGAAAAAGAAAATAGAACAAGATCGTTTAAGGGAAATGGGTAAAGAACTGATGAGCGAGTTAGATAAATCGGGTTTCGGGGATTTAAAAGACCAGGTGGATATTGAAGTTGTAGATGAAGGTTTAAGGATTGAACTGATGGAAACAAAAAAGAAAGGATTTTTTGAAGTAGGGACAGCCAAAATAAAACCTGATGCAAAAAAGGTACTTGAATTAATTGGTAAAAAACTTAGTAATATTAAGAATCAAATTGTAATTGAGGGGCATACCGATTCGAGACCTTACCAGGGAAACGGGATGGGTTATACTAACTATGAATTAAGTTCGGATAGAGCCAATACAGCTAGAAGAATATTGATGGCGTCGGGAGTAAAAGCCAGCCAAATTGATGAAATAAGAGGTTATGCCGATAAACGTCTTAGAGATCCCAAACATCCTTTTAATGCATCTAATAGAAGAATAAGTATCATTGTAAAATATAATGAATGAAAATGAAAAATATATCTTAATTATTGAAGATGATTATTTTACAAACGAGTTTTACAGGGTTTTATTTAGAAAAGTAAAATATCCTTTTATACAAAGCGAAAATGGTGAAGATATACTAAATATTTTATCTCAAAAAGAAATATCTTTAATTATTCTTGATATAAATCTTAAAAATACTTTACTGGATAAAAAAAAAATTGACGGTCTTGAATTATCAAAGTATATTAAAGAAAATTTCAACTCATCTTCTATCCCAATTTTACTAGTTACTGCGTACAGAAAAAATTCAAATGAAGATAATTTTTTAGAAAAAAGTCTTGCGGATGATTATATTACAAAACCAATTACTGATTTAAATGTTTTTTTAGAAAAAGTTAAAATGCTTAAATTAAAATAATGAACGAAGATAAAATTCTTATAGTTGAAGACGAGGAAGATACAAGGTTTATATTAAATAGACTTCTGACAAAAAATAACTATGAAGCAAAAGTAGTTGAAAATGGAGAAGAAGCCTTAAAGGCATTAAATCAATTTTCCCCTAAAGTTATAATAGCGGATTGGACTATGCCTAGAATGGATGGTCTCGAGTTGTGTAATATTATTAAAAGTAAAGAAGAGTTTAAAACAATTTATTTTATTTTGCTCACAGCCAGAGCTTCTCTTAAAGATAGAGTTACAGGTTTAGATGTTGGAGCAGATGACTTTCTTGTAAAACCGGTTGAAAATCAAGAACTTCTTGCACGAATCCGGTCAGGAATAAGAATTCATAATTTACAGAATGAGCTTAAAAGCATTGAGCATAACAAAGCTATAGTTGAGTTAGCCTGCACAATCGGGCATCAAATTAATAATCCGCTCAGTAGTTTAATAATGACGGTTCATGAATTTAAAAGTGAACTTTCTGCTGAATCGGTTTCAATACATGAAGAAGATTTTTATATAATTGAAGAATCGATTAAAAGAATACAAAAATTTGTAGATGCTCTTAAAAATCTCCAATCGCCTGAAATGATGGATTATGCCTTGGGAAATAAAATGCTGAAAATCGATTAACATTCCTTTCTTAAAATTTTATCCTGTTTAATTCTTACACCAAAATCTATCAACAATTATCCTTTTTTTCCGATAGTATTTTAGAGGAGTAGTTATGCTTGAAAAGATAGAAAATATTAATCCTAAAAGTTCTTTCAAGGAGAAAGACAGAAAAAGGAAGAAAGAGAATGCTTACCACACTCGTTTAGTGGAAAAGCATTTTATTAAGG
>BDSW01000129.1 GCA_002898175.1 bacterium BMS3Abin04 | reverse complement strand
ACTTTGATAAAGTTAATTTTGTTATAGTAATTATTTTTTATTATTTGGGTGTCATTGTAAGAATCCCACTGTATTTATTAATAAGTATTGTGACTTTAAACAAATTAGAATTACTCAAATCAAAATTTTATATTTTACAATTAATTAATTTTTATAAAAATATTAATTGCTAGCCGGATGCGAATACTACAAATTTCACCTCAAATTCCTGTTCCTCCAACCGATGGAGGGAAATTGAGCGTCTGGGGAGTTACTAAAAGTTTAGCTAAACTTGGTCATAAAGTCGATTTTGTTTGCTATCTGAAACATGATAATTATAAAACTTCAGTTGAATTATTAAAACAATTCTGTACTCCATATATTTTAAATGTTCAAACAGATAATAGTTTTTGGGGCGCTTTAAAAAAACTTTTTTCACCTATTCCATACAATGCTTCTAAATACATAAGAAAAGAATTAGTTGAGTTTCTTCATCATTATTTTAAAAGAAATGATGTTGATATTGTACAAATCGAACACTTACATATGGGATGGATAATTGATGAAATAAGAAAACTTACAAAAGCGAAAGTAATTTTGCGTGAACAGAATTTAGAGATGCTAATAATGAGAAGATTTTATGAAAATCAGAGGAATCCATTTCTTAAACTATTTGCAAAAATACAATATAGGAAATTTGTAAAATTTGAACCACAAATGTGTGCTAAATTTGATAAAGTAATTATGATTAGTAAAAATGATGAAAAAGAGTTAAAAAAAATGGATTCGTCAATAAACACAATAACAATACCAGCAGGAATAGATTCTCAATTGTTGAATTATAAAAAAAAAGATATTATTCCATTCTCGCTAGTACATATCGGGCATACAGATTGGTATCCGAATCTAGATGGATTAAATTGGTTTATTAACGAAGTACTACCAGAAATTATTAAAGAAAAACCCATGATAAAATTATATATTTATGGAGGTGGTAATACAAAAAATTATTCTGTTCCTAATGAATTAAAAAATAATGTTAAAGTTGTTGGTTTTGTAGATAATCTGTGGGAAAGCTTGGCGGATAAAGCTCTAGCTATTGTTCCATTAAGAATTGGTGGTGGTATAAGAATTAAAATATTAGAATTATTAGCAACTGGTACGATTATCTTTACAACAAATGTTGGTAAAGAAGGAATAAGTGTTTCCCATAATAAGGAATTACTAGTTGCGAATACCAAAGATGAATTTATTAATTCTATTTTAAATTACTTTAATGGTAATATTGATTTAAAACAAATGGCAAAAAACGGCAGAAAGTTTATAGAAAATAATTTTGTTTGGGAAAAAATAAGTAAAAAATTCGAAAACGTATATAGTGATCTACTGAATTCAAAGGGATCTCAATGAATATTAAAGAAAATTCGAGGATACAAAGAGAAAAAGAATATCATAATAAAAGATTTTCAAAAGAAATTAGACAAAGCGCACAGAAATTTTATTCCATAGAAACTGAAAGTAGAGAATTTTTCAAAAAAATTCTTGAGTCTGATATAGAAAGGAAAAGAGTCTTAGAACTTGGTTGTGGAAAAAATAGTCATGCTTTTAATCTTGCAAAAATGGGTGGGAATATATATGGTATCGATATCTCTGAAGTTGCGATAAAATACTCTAAGGAAGTAATAAAAGAAATGGGATTAGAAACTCTTACAAGTTTTACAGCAATGAATGCGGAAGAGTTAAAATTTGAAAATGATTTTTTTGATAAAATTATTGGATCAAGCATCCTGCATCATTTAGATTTGGGAAAAGCTATTCCCGAGGTATCCAGGGTACTAAAAAACAGTGGAAAAGCAGTTTTTATTGAACCTCTTGGACACAACATTATGATAAATTTATATAGAAAACTTACACCTAATTTTAGAACAATAGATGAACATCCTTTTTTAATGAAAGATTTTAACATTTTAAAACAAAATTTTAAAAAAGTTGAGATTCATTATTTTCATTTAACTACTTTATTTGCAGTACCATTTAGGAAAACTTTGTGGTTTAAATCCATTTTAAGACTATTTCAGAGTATAGATAGATTTCTGTTTAATTTTTTACCATTTTTACGTAAACAAGCATGGCAAGTTGTTATTATTGTTTCTGAACCAATTTAGTTTTATGAAAATCCTAATCTATTCACATTTTTTTCCACCTGAGACTGGAGCTGCTTCTATAAGGATGCGTTATCTTGCCGAAGCTTTGAAACCACTTGGTGCTGAAGTTAGGATTATTAATCCAGTTCCAAATTATCCAAATGGAAAAACTTTATCTGGTATTAAAAGGTTTTTTTATAGAAAAGACAACATTACTTTTCTTCCCATATACGTACCAAGAATTGATTCACCGATAAAAAGATTGTTATCTTATTTAACCTATTTCTTCTCATCTCTTATTTATTCTTTAGTAAAATTTCGAAAACATGATTTTATTATTTCTTCTTCCCCACCAATAATTACTGCATTAGCCGCTGCAATTTTATCAAAAATAAAAGGTTCAATTTTTATTTTAGATATTCGTGATATCTGGCCGGATATTGGTATTGAATTGGGGATTATAAAGAGTAAACATACAGCAAGAATACTTTTTTCAATTGAAAAATTTATTGTTTCAAAGGCAACAAAAATTACTGTAACCGCAGAAGGGGATAAAAAAAATCTAGTTAAAAAGGGTGTTTCAGAAAAAAAAATAACAGTTATTTATAATGGAGCTGACACTAGAATATTTAAGCCTTCAACACCACAAAGAAGAATTACAATTAGGAAAAGATTTAATCTGCCAATTAGCAAAAAAATACTAGTATATTTTGGATCGTTTAATCAAGGAATGAATGATATTGATATCTTAATAGACTCACTGAAACAACTGGAAAACTTTAAAGAATTAGTTCATTTCGTCGCTATTGGGAATGGTAGTCAAAAAGAAAAGCTCTTAAATAATATAAAGGGATATATTTCATATTCTTCATTTGATTCTTCTCAGATTTCAGAATTGGCAGAAATAATATCCGCTTGTGATCTTTCATTAATACCTAGAAAATTTATTAAAAAGGATACTGGAGGTAATATACCAGTTAAATGTTTTGAAAGTTGGGCAGCTGGAATACCAGTTATGGTATCGACTATCAAAGATACAGAAATTATGGAAATTGTACTTAAGTCCAAAGCTGGTTTTATTGTTGAACCAGGTAAAGCTGATATTTTTGCTAATAAAATCAAAAGTGTAATAGTCAAGCAAAACCTAGAAAAATATGGTAAAAACGGTAGAAAATATGTAGAAGAAAATTTCGACAGAAATAAGCTGGCAAAAGATTATCTCAATTTACTACTTAAAATAACCTTTAAGTAAAACTTATTATTGTGATGCGAATCAATAATTTAATGTTTGTAAACTGTTCTTTTGTATAAAAAAAATAAATACTTCTTGCAATGTGTTTATTCTATCTTTTAATTTAAGTATTATAAATTTTTATTTAGGAGAAAATTAGATGAAAGTTCCATTTCTTGATTTGAAAGCACAATATAATTCGATTAAAGACGAAGTTATGCCTGCAATCCAAAACGTTATTGAAAACACGGCATTTGTTTTAGGTAAGCCTGTTTTTGATTTTGAGGCTGCTTTTGCACAAGAACACAGTGTAAAGCATTGTCTCGGCGTTAGTGCCGGTACGGATGGCAATCACGTCGTACTTTGGGGACTTGGTGTAGGGTACGGAGACGAAGTTATAATGCCGGCAAATACTTTTATAGCAACAGCTTGGGGTGCAACTCTTAACGGAGCAAAACCCGTATTTGTTGATTGTGATCCGGAAAGCTATAATATTGATCCTGCTAAAATTGAAGCTGCTATTACTCCCAATACAAAAGCAATTGTAGCTGTTCATCTTTACGGGCAGCCTGCTGATATGGATGCAATTAAAGCAGTTGCCGATAAACATAACATTCCGGTTGCAGAAGATGCTGCCCAAGCTCATTTTGCAGAATATAAAGGAAAGAGAATAGGTGGTTTGGGAAAAGCCGCTTCTTTTAGTTTTTATCCCGGTAAAAATTTAGGCGCTTACGGGGAAGGCGGCGCTGTTACAACAAATGATGATGAACTTGCAAAAATGTTTAAGATGATAAGGGACCATGGTGCAGATGAGAAATATAACCATGAGGTGTTCGGACATAATTATAGAATGGAAGGTATACAAGGAGCTGTTTTGGGCGTAAAACTAAAACATTTGAACGATTGGACGGAGGGACGCAGAAGAGTAGCAGCAAAATATCGCGAACTTCTTTCCGACATAAATCAAATAAAATTACCCAAAGAAACGGACTATGCGAAACATGTTTATCACTTATTTGTAATTCAAGTAAAGAATGAAAATTCCGACAATAGAAGTGAAAAAAGAGATGAATTACAGAAATTTTTAGGAGAAAATGAAATTGCAAGCGGGTTACATTATCCAATCCCGCTGCATTTACAACCATGTTTTAAAGACTTGGGATATAAAAAAGGAGATTTCCCTGCTTCCGAAGAACTTGCTGAACAAGGTATTTCTGTACCAATGTATCCGGAATTAACTGATGAACAAATTAAGTTTGTTTCTGACAAAATTCATGATTTTTTTAGTTAATACTAAATGGTAATTCTTTCTTAAATTGAGGTTATAATGAAAATTGGTGTAATAGGGCTTGGTTATTGGGGACCTAACTTAGTCAGAAATTTTATTGCCCAGCCGGAAGTTAGTAAAGTAATAGGTTGCGATTTACAAGAAAGCAGGCGTAGTTTCATTCAAAAAAGATTTCCAAGTGCTGAGTTATTAGCAGATTATAATGATCTTTTAAAGAGTGATGTAGACGCTATTGTTATTGCAACACCCGTTGATACTCATTTTAAATTTGCCAAAGCAGCTCTTGAAGCCGGTAAGCATATTTGGGTTGAAAAACCGTTTACAGCTACTTCCGATCAAGCAAAAGAATTGATTGATATATCGGAAAAAAAGAATTTGAAAATTTTTGTTGATCATACATTTATTTATACAGGTTCAATAGCGAAAATAAAGGAACTAATTAGAGAAAATGAGTTAGGAGAAATAAAGTATTTCGATTCGGTAAGAATAAATCTCGGACTTTTTCAGCATGATGTAAATGTAATATGGGATTTAGCTCCGCATGATCTTTCGATTATGCAATATCTGATGGAAGATTCAAAAGTAGCCGGTGTCGCGGCTAACGGAATAGCCAATTATTCCGACCATGAAAATGTTGCCCATTTATCTGTATATTTTCAAAATAATGCTTTCGCACATTTTCACGTTAATTGGACCTCACCGGTTAAAATTAGACGGATGATTTTAGGCGGGGACAAGAAAATGCTGGTTTTTAATGATATGGCGAACTTAGAAAAAATTAAGGTTTATGACAGCGGCGTAGAAATGAAAACAGCAGAAAAGATTCATCAAGCTCTTATTCAGTATAGAATTGGTGATATGTATTCTCCTAAAGTTGTACAAACCGAAGCCTTAAATTTGGGTGCAAAAGAATTTATTAATTCAATCATGGAAAACCGCTTACCGCTTACAAATGGTTATGATGGATTGAAAGTTGTAAAAATACTTGAGGCAAGCGAAAAATCAATTAAGAACAAAGGACAATTAATTAATATCGATTAACTGAAGAAATAAGCGTATGGAATTAAAAAAAATAGTAGACGTTAAGTTAGGAAAAAATGTAAGAATATTTGATTTTGTGAACCTTTATGGTTGCTCAATCGATGATAATACCCAAATTGGAACTTTTGTTGAAATCCAAAAAAATGCTTCAATTGGGAAAAATTGTAAAATTTCTACTCATACATTTATTTGTGAAGGGGTGCATATTGGTAATAATATTTTTATAGGTCACAATGTTACATTCATAAATGATCTGTATCCCCGTTCCACAACATCACATGGATCTATGCAGACAGAAGCCGATTGGGAATTAGTAGAAACATTCGTTAAAGACGGTGCATCAATTGGTTCATCCTCTACAATTTTAGGCGGAGTTACGATAGGAGAAAATGCAATTGTTGGCGCCGGAGCAGTTGTAACCAAAGATGTTCCTCCTAATTCTATTGTTGCCGGTGTTCCTGCTAGAGTTATTAGAAGGATTGAGTGAAATAAGTAAGTTTTCTTAATTCTGAAAAATTAATGCCGTCTTTTTAAGACGACATTTTTTTTACTTAGTATGCTTTTGTTTAGATTTTTAATATTTTATATTAAACTTCTTAATTATTTTTTTTCTAGCTCATAATCATACATCTGCATTTGAACAAGCAAAAACGTTCTCAAAACCTCCGAAGTTTTTGTTACCGCCATTTTTGAGGCGGGAAACATCGGAGGTTTGCTATCGGTAACTTGAGTAGGATAGTATCTTAATCATTTTTCTTACTCGTAATCATAATCTGTATTTGAGTAAGCGAAAGGATTTATCTGTAAAAAATCTTCAACATTTCGTATCCCGCTATTTCTTCCGGCATCATGAATCTGAAAATCAGAGCAAAAATATGAATGTAATGCAGAGTAAGATCGTATCTTTTGAAGTATCTTCTTAATTCAGTTTCCATTCATTTCTTTGTGTATACTCCAGAATTGATTATTTTTCAATAAGAGATGAATCGTTTTATTATTTACGTCAAAATTAATAATGACAAAAATATCGGCAAAATTGTATGAATGAGCATTATGATTTTATTGTGATTGGTGCGGGAATTGTTGGTCTTGCAGCCGCACTTAAAATTTTAGAACATCAACCCTCTGCAAGCTTATTAGTTCTTGAAAAAGAAAATGATATTGCAATACATCAAACGGGAAACAATAGCGGAGTCATACATTCCGGTATCTACTATAAGCCTGGAAGCTTAAAAGCAACTAATTGTAGGAAAGGTTATGAAATGCTGCTGCATTTTTGTAATACACATGATGTAAAATATGAGATTACCGGGAAAGTTATTTTAGCTACAAATGAAGAGGAATTAACTACACTCGACAAATTATATCAACGCGGAGTTGAAAACGGTTTGGACGGCCTTGAAATTCTTGATTCGAAAGAATTAAATAAAAGAGAACCTTATGCAAAAGGCTTAAAAGCCGTATTCGTTCCCCAGACGGGCAGAGTAAATTATCACGAAGTTGCAAAGAAATATTTTGATGTAATAAAAAATGACGGCGGTACAATTAAGTTTAATAGTGAAGTAAAAGCAATAAATCAAAACTCGGGACAATTGGAGATTAAAACACAAAACAATATATTTAATTGTAATTATCTAATCTCTTGTGCCGGTTTATTTTCGGACAGAATTGCAAAGCTTACGCATCCGGAATTGCCATTGCGAATTATTCCTTTCCGTGGAGAGTATTATAAAATTAAAGAATCCAAACAGTACTTGGTTAACTCGCTTATTTATCCTGTGCCTGACGATAGATTCCCATTTCTCGGAGTTCATTTTACAAAAAAGATTGACGGAGAAGTTGAAGTTGGACCTAATGCGGTCCTTGCTTTTAAACGCGAAGGATATAAAAAGACTAATATAAACCTTAATGATTTATTGGAAATTTTTAGTTGGCCGGGCTTTCACAAAGTTGCAGCTAAATATTGGAAAACCGGTTTAGGTGAGTTTCATAGATCTTATAGCAAAAATGCATTTGTGAAAGCTTTGCAAAAAATGGTCCCCGCTATTACCGGTGAAGACATTGAACCCGGCAGCGCCGGTGTACGTGCTCAAGCGTGTGACAAAGATGGCGGATTATTGGACGATTTTTATTTTGTCGAGGATAATAATATTCTTCATGTTTGTAATGCTCCGTCTCCTGCTGCTACAGCTTCTCTTGCAATCGGGGATTACATTGCAAAAAAAATAATATCGGGTTTGAATTAATTTGTATATTAAAAATTCATTTTTTTTTAAGCATTATGTTTATTTTTCTAAGATATTAATTGGATAAAAGAATAGAAAAATTTTTTGTCGTTGGCGTTGATTTTTTAACAATCAATCTAACATGGTTTGTTTATTACTACCTTCGCGTAGAATCGGGTATTTTTTCTATTTTTAGCAGACCCGATTTCTTGATTACTTTACCTGTCGTTTATTTTTATTGGCTAATAATTTTTACATTTGTCGGGATGTACAGAACCTGGTTTGCACGCTCCAGGTTCGATGAATTGACAACACTTTTTAAAGCTTCTTTTGTAGGAATTTTTATTCTTTTCTTTCTAATCTTTTATGATGATTTATCCCACGGTGCAACTTCTTCTACCCGTTATATTATTTTTCTATACTGGGCGCTCTTTCTGCTATTTGTCGGTACAGGTCGAATATTTGTAAGAAGTCTCCAGCGAAATCTTCTTATTAAAGGTATAGGAAGAAAGAATGCAATTATTGTAGGTTTTAATTCAAAAGCACATAACATTCATAGTACAATTTTGAAAGCTAAAGCTCTTGGACTTGATGTTGTAGCATACGTTGCGGTAAAAAAAGAAAATATAGGCAAAAAGTATTATGATATTGAAGTTTTGGATACTTACCGGAATATTACAAAAGTAATTGACAAAACGAATGCTAACGATATAATTTTAGCTCTTGAGAAGCATGAAGATGATGTTTTGATAAATGTTATAAGTAAGTGCGAAGAAAAAAATGTAGGTCTGAAAATTGTTCCCGACCTTTACGAAATTATAAGCGGTCAAGCCAGGACAAATCAGATTTACGGTTTCCCTTTAATTGACATTATGCCCCAGTTAATGCCGGAATGGGAAAAAAAATTAAAAAGGATTATGGATATTATTATTTCTTTACTTATTTTAATAATTACTTTACCGGTTACACTTTTAGTAGCACTATCAATTAAACTGGAAAGTAAGGGACCAATATTTTTTACACAAGAAAGAATGGGGCTGAACGGTAAAATTTTTAAAGTAATTAAGTTCAGATCAATGATTGATAAAGCGGAGGAATATTCCGGACCGGTATGGTCAACAAAAGAAGATCCTAGGATTACTAAAGTAGGTAGATTTATTAGAAAAGTAAGAATTGATGAAATTCCTCAAATGATTAATGTTCTTAAAGGAGAAATGAGTTTAGTAGGACCAAGACCGGAACGACCGTATTTTGTAGAGAAGCTGACGAAGGAAATTCCTTTGTACAAAAGAAGATTAAAAGTAAGACCCGGTGTAACCGGATGGGCACAGGTAAAACATAAATACGATGAGACTATTGAAGATGTTAAAATTAAACTTAGATTTGATCTTTTTTATATTGAAAATATGTCCTTGCGAATGGACTTTAAAATATTATTTAGAACAATCTTTGTAGTAATATTGGGGAAAGGACATTTTGACTAATTCAGAATTTAGCGGGAAAGCTATTGTTATAATCCCAACGTATAACGAGCTTAATAATATTCAAAAATTAATTCCTGAGTTAAGGAACTTATATCCGTTTCTGGATATTCTTGTTGTTGACGATAATTCGCCGGATGGAACGGGAGATTACGTAAAAACTTTGGCTGAAAAAAACCCGTCAATTCACCTGATCGAAAGAGAAGATAAGCTTGGTTTGGGTACGGCTTATGTGGCAGGTTATAAATACATGCTTGCAAATAATTATGACATAGCTTTGCAAATGGATGCAGATTTTTCGCATGATCCTAAGGAGATTAAGAATTTCTTAAATAATCTTGACAAATATGATCTTATTATTGGCAGCAGGTATATACAAGGTGTTAATGTAATTAACTGGCCCATGCAGCGGTTATTGCTTTCATTCCTTGCGAATAAGTATACTAAGTTTATTACCGGTCTGCCGTTATGTGATTCCACAGGCGGGTTTAAGTGCTTTAAACGAAAAGTACTGGACTCTATTGAATTGGATTCAGTTAAATCTAATGGATATGCGTTTCAAATTGAGATGAATTTTAAAGTTTGGAAAATGGGATTTAAAATCGGTGAGATTCCAATAATATTTATGGATAGAGTTGAGGGTAGTTCGAAAATGTCCAAAAAAATTGTGAGGGAAGCAATTTTTATGGTTTGGAAGTTAAGACTAAGAAGTATTTTCGGAATTCTAAATTAGAGATTAAATGGTTGATCTGTCAATCATAATAGTAAATTATAATGTAAAAGAATTTCTTCAAAATCTATTAAATTCTCTTATTAAAGCTACGGCAAACATTTCTTCCGAGATAATTGTGGTTGATAATGCTTCGGATGACGGCAGCGTTCAGATAATTAAAAAAAGATTTCCGGAGATTAGATTAATTGCAAATGAGAAAAATGTTGGTTTCGGTTCTGCCAATAATCAAGCTTTGGAACTATCCAAAGGAAAATTTATTGTTTTAATTAATCCGGATACTCTTGTTAAAGAAGACACATTTGATAAACTTTTAAATTTTTTCGACTCAACCCCAAAAGCCGGATTAGCAGGTTGCAAGGTACTTAATCCCGATGGAACACTGCAATTGGCTTGCCGCAGGGGTTTTCCAAAACCATGGACATCTTTCACAAAAGTTTTTGGACTTAGTAAACTTTTCCCGCATAGTAAACTTTTTGCCCGCTATAATTTAACTTACTTAGATGAAAACAAGACATACGAAGTAGATGCGATTTCCGGTGCGTTTATGATGATGCGCAGGGAAGTTTTTAATGAAATCGGCGGATTTGATACTAAATTTTTTATGTATGGTGAGGACCTTGATTTTTGTTATAGAACGCAGCAAGCGGGTTACAAGGTATATTATTTCAGCGATACGGAAATAATCCATTTTAAAGGAGAAAGTACTAAGAGAAGCAATATAGACGAAACAAAATTGTTTTATAATGCTATGCATCTTTTTGTTAAGAAACATTTTTCATCTTCTTTTCTGGTTTCATCTATCTTGCAATTCGCCATTATTTTTAGAAGGATATTTGCTTTTATAAATACTTTCAAATTTGTTATGCTTGCCGCGCTATTGGATTTTACTTTTTTTATTGGCGCAATTGTTCTTGCTGAGAAAATATATAAATCCGATCACTGGCTTGGCTTTCCTACCGATGTAAAACCATGGATATTTATTTTGCCGGCTTTACTGCAAGTAATTATATCGTACCTTGCCGGGGCTTATAAAAGAAATTGGCTCTCAATATTAAAAAGTTTTATTTCTTTGATAATAGGTTTTGTTATTCTTTCGGCATTAACTTTCTTTTTTAAACAATATGCATTTAGTAGAGCGGTTGTTGTTCTTACTTACTTATTTTTAATTTTTCTTTATCCGTTGTGGAGAATTTTATTTAAAATAATTATACTTAAAAATTTAGGAGGTTCTTCCCGTGCAAGCAGAACCTTAATTGTAGGTACCGGTTCTAAAGCTATCGACCTTGCATCGAAGTTAAGATCCGATCTAAATGTATTGCATAACATAATTGGCTTAGTTGGTCTTGATATGCAGGAGGTCGGAAAAAAAATTAACGGGTATAAAATTATTGGAAGCATAGATAATATCAAAAAACTTATTTTAAATCAAAAAGTGAATCAAGTTATATTTTCCGCACCTGATATAAGTTTCGATAAAATGTTTTCCGTTGTTTCACTTTGTCAAGGCGTAAATGTTGACTTTTTAGTTTCAGGTAGTGAACTGGACTTTTTAGTCGGAAAGTCAATTGCAACAAATATCGATAATGTTCCGTTGCTGAAAATGTATTATAACATTTCCTCACCTACTCATAAATTTTTAAAGAGAAGCTTGGATATTTCCCTATCAATTCTAATTTTAATTTTTATCTATCCTTTTGTATATATTTTTAATAAACTTAAGGCTTCGAGAAATAATTTTAGAGAATTTGTTCTTACAACACCTTCCGTTTTAATTGGTCAAAAGAGTTTTGTAGGTCCTAAAACAAGTTCTTATCATAATGATTTATACCTTGGTAAATTAGGTTTAACGGGATTTTGGTTTACGGAAACGGTTAGTAAAAATGATGGAAACGAAATAAACAAGCTGAATATTTTTTATGCGAAAAATCAAAATCTTTGGTTAGATCTTGAGATTATAGGTAAAACTATTAGCAAAATGTTTCATATAAAGGAGAAGTAATGATTAATAGTATTCTTGATTTTGAAAAACCAATTGTTGAATTAGAAGAAAAAATTGAAGAGATGCGCAAACTTGAAGATAATCTGGATATTAAAAATGAGATAACTACACTTGAAGAGAAAGTTCACCAGCTTAAAAGAAACGTTTATGAAAACTTAACACGTTGGCAAAGAGTTCAATTGGCTCGCCATCCGATGCGCCCGTATACATTGGATTATATTTATTTAATGACTACGGATTTTATTGAATTACATGGCGATAGACATTACAAAGACGATAAAGCGATAGTAGGCGGATTTGCGAAATTAGGTGATCAAAAAGTTATGATAATCGGGCATCAAAAGGGAAGAGATACTAAATCCAATTTATATAGAAATTTCGGAATGCCTAACCCGGAAGGATACAGGAAAGCCGGGCGGTTAATGAAGCTTGCTGAAAAATTTAATACACCAATTATTACTTTGCTTGATACACCCGGCGCGTATCCGGGGATTGAGGCTGAAGAACGCGGGCAAGCCGAAGCAATTGCAAAAAATTTATTTAACATGAGTCTAATTAAAGTTCCTATGATTGTGGTTATCATTGGGGAAGGAGCTAGCGGCGGGGCTTTGGGTATTGGAATAGGCAACCGTGTTTTGATGTTGGAGAATACCTGGTATTCGGTAATTAGCCCGGAATCATGCTCAAGCATTTTGTGGAGAAGCTGGGAATATAAAGAACAAGCTGCCGAGGCTCTTAAATTAACAGCCAAGGATCTTCTGGAACAAAAAATTATTGATAGGATTATTCCCGAACCGCTTGGCGGTGCGCATAGGAACCCTGAAAAAATGGCTTCTACATTAAAAAGTGTGTTGTTGGAAGAATTGGCTCCGCTTATGAAAATGAAACCTGAAAAATTGGTTCAAAATAAAATTGATAAATTCGGTTCTATGGGTGTTTTTATTGAATAGAGTTTTTTCATTTGGAACTTATTTGTCGGATTTATTTTTGAAGTAGTTTTAGTTTATTAAAACTAAATAATTCTTTTGTCTTCTTATTCAATTCTTAAATCATGCTAAAGTTTAAAACAAAAATTCGTGTTAGATATGCCGATACAGACAAAATGCATTTTGTTTATAATGGAAAATACCTCGAGTATTTTGAAGTCGGTAGAACGGAATTACTTAGAAGCACCGGACTCCCGTATAGTGCTTTGGAAAAAGCCGGTTATCAGCTACCCTTAATGCAGGCTCACGTAAATTATAAATACCCGGCACATTATGATGATGTTTTAGTTATTGAAGCAACCGTATCCGAACTCTATTCGGCAAAAGTCCATATCGATTACGTAATTTCTAATGAAGAAAATAATCAATTAATTGCTACCGGCTATACTGATCATTTGTTTATTAAAGAAAATACAAAGCGACCGACTAAACCGCCTCAAATTTACATTGATGCATTAACGCCGTATTTTCTAAATTCCTTAGATAACTCATGATAGAGAAACTTAAAGAACTTTCCAAGGATACTGCAATTTATGGTATTAGCACAATGCTTGGAAGGTTCCTGGGCTTTCTGCTGATCCCTTTTTATACAAATGTATTCTCCACTGCCGATTATGGTATTTATTCTTATTTATATACTATAATTGGGTTCATGAATGTTTTTTATATATACGGAATGGATGCAGCATTTTTAAAATTTGCATCAATTTCTTCGGAAGAAGAAAAGCAGGATACTTTTTCAACGCCTTTCTTATTCATTGCAATCACTTCCATCGCAGCAAGTTTGATTCTACTTACTATAAAATCAAAGGTAAGTATTTTTCTTGATGTGCCGGATATTTATACCCACTTAATAGTTTACATGATAATAATATTACTTCTTGATACCATTGCTCTAATTCCGTTTTCAGGATTAAGGCTCGAAAGGAAAGCAAAGAAATTTGCAATGATTAAAACTCTAAACATTATTATTAATATTACACTTAATCTGGTTTTGATTCTAAAGTATAAAATGGGGATTGAAGCTATTTTTATAAGTAATATTATTGCATCTGCATTTTCTTTAATTGCTTTGATACCTGAAATAATCAGGAGAATAAAACCTAAAATAAATTTTGTGCTTCTTAAAAGACTATTAAAATTCGGGCTCCCGTATTTACCGGCAAGTTTAGCTGCAATGATGGTACAGATGATTGATGTTCCGATTTTACGCGAAATGACGAACGATTCTACGGTTGGAATTTACAGGGCAAACTACAAAATGGGAATATTCATGCTGCTGTTTGTTTCTATGTTTCAATATGCTTGGCAGCCGTTTTTTTTAAACAACGCTAAAGAGAAAAATGCAAAAGATATTTTCTCAAAGGTTCTTACCTTATTTGTTTTAACCTCATCCGTTATCTGGATTTTTGTAACTCTATTTATCGATAATTTGGCAATGATTGAATTTTTCAAAGGTAAAACTATAATTGGTAAAGACTATTTGGTAGGAATTTATATAGTACCTGTTATTTTGTTTGCATATATGTTTCATGGGATGTATGTGAATTTTACTGCCGGTTTGTATATTGAGGAAAAAACGAATTATTTCCCGGTAATTACATCAATTGGAGCTGCGGTAAATATAGCTTCTAACTTTTTATTGATACCTGTTTATGGAATTATGGGTGCTGCAATTTCCACGCTGGCAAGTTATCTGGTAATGGCTTTTTCTATATTTTTAGTAACAAATAAATTTTACAAAATTAAATATGAGTTTAATAGGATAATTCCAAATTTGCTTTTAGTATTAGTTACAATTATAATTTATTATTATTTATATTTTTCTAATCAATTAATAATGGGGTATAAAATGATTTTGTTAGTCGGCTTTTTCTTTTCCTTATATATATTTAAAATTATAAATAAAAATGAAGTATTAACAGCATTGCAAATTATAAAAGGCAAAAAATAAATTTTTATATTACATTTAATAACTGAAGAATAATCTACAGTAAACCTTTAAACTTATGAACAAGCTCAATGTTAAAATAAAAAGAATCAACAATAATTTTAATGATATACCTTTACCGAGGTATGAAACCGAAGATAGTTCCGGTATGGATGTTAGAGCGGCGCTAGAAATTGAGTATAACTTACAAAGCGGAAAAGTTGCTTTAATTCCAACTAATTTAATATTGCAAATACCTAAAGGATATGAAGTACAGGTAAGACCAAGAAGCGGGTTGGCGGCAAAACATGGAATAGGGGTGCTGAATTCACCCGGCACGATTGATGCGGATTATAGGGGCGAGGTGAAAATTATTTTATTTAATTTTAGCGACAAAGATTTTATTATTAAACGTAGCGACAGGATAGCGCAGCTTGTGCTGGGCAAAGTTTATAGGGCAGACTTAGATGAAGTACAATATCTGGATAGTACAAAAAGGGGTGATGGTGGGTTTGGTCATACCGGGTATAAGTAGCAAGGTTAAAATGAATATAGAGGGCGCTGCATATCCACAGCATTTCTTTCAGCATAAAAAGTTTTAAAATGAACGGTTTAAGAAATAATTAAAGGAGCTGTGTGAAAAGATTAAATTTTTATTTACCCACGACTTTTAATCGTGGGAAATACGAACGCAAAATTCGGTTTTCTCAGCCCGTTTTAACGGGTTTTCAAAGTCCAGGCATATACACTAAAGTTACTAATATTGAAATTTAAAATATAAAAAATGAGCGATTTTATACATTTACATAATCATTCCCATTACAGCTTGCAAGATGCGGCATGCACGGTTTCATCATTGGTTGAAGCCGCAAAGAAAAATAATATGCAAGCTTTAGCGCTTACCGACCATGGGGTGATGTACGGTGTTTCAGAATTTTATAAGAAAGCTAAAAGCGCGGGCATTAAACCTATAATAGGTATGGAAGCCTACGTAGTGATGCATGGCAGTAGGTTTTCAAGGGGCGAAAATGTTGCAAGAGGTAACGGAAG
>BDSW01000128.1 GCA_002898175.1 bacterium BMS3Abin04 | reverse complement strand
TTACATATTACACGGCACAAGTATTATTCGTCTTTTCTGCCATTACCCATTGAAGATTTTTCGCCGGTTTAACCTTTGCTGCAACATTAGTATTATTTGCTGTGTATTTCATTGGAATTCCCAAACAAACACTTACATACAATAATAGGAAAAATAATTGAAAGGCTCTTGGTCTTGGATAAGCAAAAAGCCAAGCCTAGAATTATAAGCTTGGCTTTTAATGATTTGTTAAAACTTCATTTTAGTTTGTTTTTTAAGAGCATATTCGTAAACGAAGGCACTTGCAATGAATATGGATGAATATGTTCCTATAATAATTCCAAAAAATAAAGTAAATGAAAAGCCTCTTAAAACTTCACCGCCGAAGAAAAGCACAACCGCAACAACAAGTAATGTTGTTGAGCTTGTTACAATTGTTCGACTTAGTGTTTTATTTATAGCAGCATTAATGTTGTCTTTTAACGGAGCAGTTTTATGAATTTTCAAATCTTCTCTTACACGGTCAAATACAATCACGGTATCATTAATAGAATAACCTACTAAGGTTAAAAATGCCGCAACAACATCTATGGATATTTCTAAATTGAGAAATGGGAATACCCCGTATAAGAGAGAGAATAAACCGAGTGTTATCATAACATCGTGAAAAAGAGCTAATACTGCACCTGTAGCGAATGCAAATTTAAATCTAAAACCTAAATAAATTAGTATAACAAGAAGAGCAAGAACAATTGCAATAACTGTATCGGTTTTTAATTCTTTACCGATTTTAGGTCCAACCTTTTCTTCTTTAAGCATTTTAAAAGGATTGTCCTTGTATGCTGTACGTAAATTTTCTTCAATCCAATTTGCAACGCTTATACGAACAATCATCTTTTTATTTTCTGCATCTGGAGAAACTCTTGAGGCAGCAAAACCTTCAGCCTCTAAATTAGCAATTATTTTATTGGTTGTTTCAGGATTATCAAATTCATAAATAATTGAATTTGAACTGGAATCAACAACAGATTTATGAATTCCCGGTTCAACTTTGTCTATAGTTTTGTTTATCGATTTAACTACTTTCGGTAATAATTCCTTTGGTAGTTCTTGTAATTCCGTTCTTACAAGCAACCCTTCGGCATTACCGAAAGTTTTTACTTCTACATTTCCAATACCGATATTATTTAGTTGATCTCTCATCTGAGAGATGTTAATCGACTTTTTAAATTCCAGCGCTATATCAGATCCACCCTTGAAATCAATTCCTAAATTTAATCCTCTTATCAGCAGACTAAGAATTGCAGCGGCGAATAAAGTACCGGATATTGCATAAGCTATTTTACGATGCCCCAGGAAATCAAAATTAGGATTACGGAAAATACTTTTACGGAAACCAAAATCTACTTTTTTATTTTTGTAGATCATATATTCGTAAAGAACTTTAGTAATTACCAAAGCGCTGAATAAACTGGCAATAATACCAATCATCAATGTAAGTGCAAAACCTTGTACAGGTCCGCTTCCGAATTGATATAGAATAATAGCAGTAAAAAAGGTTGTGATGTTTGCATCAAAAATAGCTGAATATGAGTTTGCAAATCCACTATCTACAGCAGCTTTAACGGTTTTCCCAGTTGCTAATTCCTCTCTGATTCGCTCAAAAATAATCACATTGGCATCTACTGCCATACCAATTGTTAATATAATACCGGCAATACCCGGAAGAGTTAATGTTGCATTAAAGGCAGCAAGAACACCCATAATAAAAATCATTGTGCAAAGTAGAGCAAAATCTGCAAATGTTCCGGAAAGTTTATAATATACCAACATGAATAGAGCGACTAATAAGAAGCCTATTATTGCAGAGGTAAAACCTTGAGAAATTGAATCTTGTCCTAAAGAGGGACCAACAGTTCTCTCTTCAATAATATCAACCGGGGCGGGTAAAGCACCGGCTTTTAGTACTATTGCAACAAGTTTAGCTTCTTCAAGATTGCCCATGCCTGTAATTTGCGATTGCCCACTGGGAATTTTACCTTGAATGACCGGGGCGGTATAAACAACATTATCAAGAACAATTGCACACCTTTTGCCTATGTTAGCTCCTGTAATTCTAGCCCATTCTCGTGCTCCTTCACCGTTCATCGTCATAGTAACCATTGGGGAAGATGTCTCGGGGTTAATTGTTGAACGTGCATCAACTATAACTCCACCGGTTAATTCAGGTCTTTTATTAACCATATAAAGTTTATAATATTTAACTCCATCTTGAACAACTTTCGGTTTAGCTGAGAATAAAAATTCAGCGTTATCCGGTATTACATTTTTAATTTCCGGTTTATTAAGGTAATTTATAAGTCTGTCTTTATCACTTTCCTTAACTAGGGCATCGGCGGAATTCTGTGAAATAAGCCGGGCAATTGAAAAGAAAGGATGCTTCTTTGCAAATTCTTCTGCAGATAATTGTTGATCTTGCTGGAGAGAATCTTTTAATTCCTCATCAGATTTTTTCCCTGTAGAGTCGGTAACGTTTTCCTTTGCTAAAATTTCATCAATTTTATTCATAATGGGGAAAGCAAAATTAGGATCCTTCAGTAACTTAAATTCTAATAATGCTCTGCCTTGCAAAAGACTTTTTGCTTCTTCCTTTTTCGCTACGCCGGGTAACTCAACAATTATCCTGCGTGCACCTTGTTTTTGAATACTCGGTTCAGACACGCCATATTGGTCGACCCTATTCCTTATAATTTCTATTGCTCTACTTACAGCATCATCTTCTTGCTTCTTTAAATCACTTATAATTTCACTGTCGTCTTGTCTGATTGTGCCGAAATATCTACTTAACCTTATTTTTTTCTCTTTCAGTTTGTTTGCCAATATATCTACTACGTCTTCATCAGAAGTTTTTGCTTCAGTCTCAGTTTCTTTTATAAGCTCTTTAAATGTATGATCGGGATCTTTAGCTAGTTTTTCAAGCAATTTAATCGTATTAACTTCCATAACCAAATACATACCGCCCTGAAGATCGAGCCCTAATTTTATTCTTTTCTCGCGCGCTTTACGTATAGCCGGATCGGAAACTCTTATACTATCTTCTTTATAGTCAAGTATTTGCTGTAATTTAAGCTTAGTAATAGTTGGATCTTTTTGTAGAACACTGTCTTTTATTGAAGAAAGAGTTTGTTCTATTTTGGCATTAAATTGATAATCTTTATAGGTAGGATATAATAAGTAAAGACTTAAGGCAAAAGCCGCGACAATGACAATAATTCTAAATCTTAATTCTTTCATTTTTTACTCTAAATTTAAGTTTTATCTAAATATATTATTTCAAAACAAGACCACAAATATAGATGGATATAGATAAAAAATCCATCAAAAAATTTATATAACTAGTTCACTAAATTGCCATTTAGATGAATTTCTTTCGTAAAGGAAAATGTGTTTAAAAATAAAAACCGACTTGGTGCCGGTTTTTATTTCTAATAAATTTTAGATGTTCAATTATTCTCGAACAACCCAAGTTTTAATCACTGCATTTACTTCGTGGTGAAGTTTAACGGTTACATCATATATTCCCAAAGATTTTATAGGATCGCCAATTATAATTTTACGTTTATCAATATCGTAATTCTTTTCCTTTAATGCATCAGCAATCATCTGACTGGTAACAGAACCAAAGACTTTGTCTTCTTCACCAACTTTTACAGGTATAGTTATAGACAGTTTCTGAAGTTCGGTAGCCATGCTTTTTGCTTTTTCTAAAAATTTGGCTTCCGTTTTTGCTATTTGTTTCTTTTCTTCTTCAAGAACATTTATATTACCTTTTGTAGCTGCATACGCTACTTGTTTAGGCAGTAAATAATTTCGTGCAAAACCATCTTTTACATCTACCAGATCACCAACTTTTCCTAAGTTAGTATAATTTTTTCTTAATATTACTTTCATATTTATACTCCTCCTACTTAACGGCTTCTGCAACAAACGGCATCAAAGCAATTTGTCTAGCTCTTTTAATGGCGCGAACAAGCTCTCTGTGCTGTTTTGCACTTAAACCGGTAATTCTACGTGGAATTATTTTACCTTGATCAGATATAAATTTTTGTAATTTTTTCGTATCTTTATAATCAATATATTCATTGATTACTCTTTTAACCTTTTTGTTTTTCATTTATTACCTCTTTAATTATTTCCCTTTTAATAAATCGGATTCTTCGTCGTTTAAAAACTTATCAAAAGAATTATCTTCATAATTATTTACGGATTTAGTTTCATTTGTTTCATGATTATTTTTAGTCGATTCTTGAGTTTTTATATTTTCAGAAGAGTGATCTCTGTTTAATTTGTTAAGAAATTGAATTCTCTTAGCTTTAATTTCAACAATTGTTCTATTTCGTCCATCTTCCGTTTTGAAAGTGCGGCTTTGTAACTCTCCGTCAATTAAAACAGCGCTTCCTTTCTTAAGCCGGTCTTTGCAGCTTTCAGCAAGTTTATTCCACGCGACAACACCAACGTAGCACACATCTTCCTGCCAAAGATTTTGGCTATCTTTATATCTTCTATTAGCCGCAACGTGAAAATTAACAACAGGAGTTTTATTATTTGTTTCACGAAACACAGGGTCTTTAGTTAAATTTCCAGCAATTACTACACTATTTAATTCGGGCATTTTCAAATCAGCCATTACTTACCTCCATACAGCTCTATATTGAAATAAAATCTAATTATTATTTTACAGCTTTATCAACTTTTGCTTCTGATGTTTCTTCTGAATTTATTTGTTTGGCTTGAGCTTCTTGTTGCTCTTTTTTCTTTAAATGTGCTAAAGCTTTTTTATCTAATTTAATTGTTAAATAGCGAAAAATATTTTCGTCTAATCTAAAAGTTCTTTCAAGTTTATAAATTAAATCTGGAGGAGCAATAAAACGATAAATAAGATAAAAACCGCTTTTAGCCTTTTTGATTGGATAAGCTAATCTTTTCCTTCCCCATTTTTCAAAAGCAGTAATTTCACCATCGTTAGCTTTAACAAACTCTTGAATATTTCTTATTATTTCTTCAATTTGTGCATCTTCGAGTGTAGCATTTATTACTATCACACCCTCGTAGTTGGTCTTTTCCATTAAAGAACCTCCCTTTGGACTTTTGGCCTCTTGACTAATCAAGAAGCAGGGTTATAAAAATTTATCTTACAAATATACCTTTATCTTATTAATGGTGCAATAACAAAAGAAACAACAGCCATAAGTTTAATTAGAATATTAAGTGAAGGACCCGATGCATCTTTAAATGGGTCACCAACAGTATCACCTTCTATAGATGCCTTATGAGCGTCTGAGCCTTTAGTATATTTAACACCTTCAATCTCAACGCCGCTTTCAATCAATTTTTTAGCGTTGTCCCAAGCACCACCTGCATTAGATTGAAAAATTGCCATTAAAACTCCGCTTGCAGTTAAGCCGACAAGAAGTCCAGCCAGCATTTCTTTACTAAAAAATCCAACTACAACCGGTATTAATACAGCAACAACACCAGGAACAACCATTGATTTAATTGCCGCGTCAGTTGATATTTGTACACATTTTTTATAATCAGCTGTAGCTTTCCCCTCCCGCAAACCTACAATCTCTTTGAATTGTCGTCCAACTTCTATAATCATTTCTTTAGCTGCTTTGCCAACAGCCTTCAGTGCCATGGCAGAGAATAAAAACGGCAACATTGCACCTATAAATAAACCGCCCATAATTATTGGCTTGGAAATATCTACTGTTTTGATTTGTGCTTGATGCATATAAGCACTAAATAATGCTAAAGCGGTTAAAGCTGCGGAGCCTATTGCAAAACCTTTTCCTATAGCAGCAGTTGTATTACCCACTGCATCTAATTTATCCGTTCTTTCTCTAACTTCATGCGGTAATTCAGCCATTTCTGCTATACCGCCTGCGTTATCGGAAATAGGACCATATGCATCAACTGCAAGTTGAATACCGGTAGTGGAAAGCATTCCAACAGCGGCAATAGCAATACCATAAAGATTAGCAAATTCATACGCACCTATTATACTTGCTGCAATAATCAAAATTGGCCATGCGGTAGAAATCATTCCTGTACTAAGTCCGGCAATAATGTTGGTTGCAGCACCGGTAACAGATTGTGAGGCTATTTCAAAAACCGGTTTGTAATCTAATCCTGTATAATACTCAGTAATTAAACCAATTAATACGCCTGCTATAAGTCCGATAATTGTAGCAAAAAATACTCCGTTAGCGCTATAGCTAAATCCTTCAAAGGTCCACTCGGGTGGAAGCATTGCGCCAATAATAAAATAAGAAGAAATGAGCATTAAAATAGCCGTTACGAATTCACCGGTATTCAATGCTTTCTGAGGCTTGCCGCCTTCTTTAACTTTGACAAAGAATGTTCCGAAAATAGAAAATAAAATGCCTGCACCGGCTAATATTAAGGGTAAAAGAACAGCCCCTAATTTTCCGCCCATAGGAAAGACTTCCGTAAAAACCGCACCGAGAACCATTGCGCCAATTGTTGCACCAACGTACGATTCGAATAAATCCGCACCCATACCGGCAACGTCACCCACATTATCACCTACATTATCTGCAATAGTAGCAGGATTTCTAGGGTCGTCTTCCGGGATACCTTCGTAAACCTTACCGGCTAAATCTGCTCCTACATCAGCAGCCTTAGTATAAATTCCACCGCCAACTCTTGCAAACAATGCAATTGAAGATGCACCCAATGAAAAACCGGATAAAACATTTATAACTTTAGTCAAATCCCAATCTTGATTTATATAAATCAAAAACAAAGTTCCTAATCCAAGTATTCCTAGCCCAACCACATTCATTCCCATAATAGAACCGCCTGAGAATGCAATTTGAAGTGCCGGTCCTAAACCTTTTCTAGCAGCGTTTGTTGTTTTTACATTAGATTTTGTAGCAGCCATCATTCCCATAAAACCTGCCAAAGCGGAACATAAAGCTCCAACAATAAATGAAATGGCAATTATCCAAGACGAATCTGCTCTTCCGAAATTTGAAAAGCCTAAAAGGAGAGCAACCGCAATAACAAAAATAGCTAGAACTTTGTATTCCGATTCGAGAAAAGCTATTGCTCCTTCTCTAATATGAGTAGAAATTTCAACCATTTTTTCGTTTCCACTCTCTTGCTTATCGATCCACTTGTTTTTAAAAAATGAATAGATTAAAGCAGCTAGTCCAAAAAAGGGGATAATGTAAATAAGAGTTTTCATAGGTTGTCCTTGTTTTGGTTTAAAGTGTAAAGTGATTTATTTTTACTATAAAAATCGAGCATTTGTTTTGAACCTCCAACAATAAAATTGTGAATTAACTCAATTGAAAACTCAATGCTCGGTTTAATCTCTTCTAATTCTTTTTCATCAAATTTAGATAAAACATAATTTGCCATTTTCCCTGTCTCAAAATCATTTCCTATCCCGAATCTTATTCTGGAGAACCGGTCGTTATTTAAATGATATATAATAGACGCTATACCATTGTGACCGCCGTCTCCGCCCACTTTTCTAACTCTAACTTCTCCTGTTTGTATATTTATATCATCACTAATCACTAAAAAATCTTCTATTTCAATTTGATTAAGACCTATTGCATCTTTAGCCGCAATTCCACTATTGTTTACATAAGTCGTTGGTTTAACCAATAAAAACGGAAAGGTGCCAATAGCGCCTTTCGCGTAGTAAAAATCGTATTTTGATGGTTCAAAGTGTAACTGATGTGATACAGCAAACCTATCGAGAATAGTAAACCCGATATTATGCTTTGTGCTTGCGTATTTGTCACCAGGATTTCCGATTCCAAGTATTACTCTCAAAATTTAAACTTTAGGCTTCTTCTTCTGATTTACTCTTAGAAATAACTTCCGGTTCTGCGGTAGCTTCTAAAGTTTCGGCTTCTTCTGCTTCAACTTCCTCTTCTGCTCTCGGAGCAACAACCGCGATAATCATTGCATCTTCAGAATTTAGAATTTTGATATTTTCCATTGAAATATCTTTTACTAAAATATCATCACCGATATTTAGTTCGGATATATCTATTTCAATATTTTGAGGAATATCTTTAGGTAAACATTCAATATCAATTTTGTGTAATGATTGCTGAAGCCTGCCACCTAGTCTAATTCCAATAGACTGACCAACAATTGAAATCGGTACTTGCATTTGGATTGTCTCACCAACTGTTATACCCTGCAGATCAATATGAATGATATGGTCGGTTAAAGGATCGAATTGTACTTCTTTAACAATTCCTCTATGGTCACCTTTTCCATCAACTACAAGATTAACAATATTCATTTCCGTGGTGTATATTAAAGGTTTTAGGCTAACTTCCTGTACAAAAAAATGAATTGGTTCTGAACCTTTAGCATAATAAATTCCAGGAACAAATCCTTCTCGTCTTTTCTGGTTAATTGCGCCTTTAGTAGAAATTTCTCTTGATTGTGTTTCTAATTTAAGCTCTGCCATTTTTTACTTCTCTCCAATAATTATATATTCTTAACTCTTATCAATTTCAAACAGTGAACTAATTGATTCATTATCATGAGTTCGTATAATTGCTTCAGCCAATAACTTGGAAGCAGTTCGAACAACAATTCTACTTGATTCGATTTTTGAATCAACCGGTATGCTATCGGTAACATAAAGTTTTTCGATAGCGGAATTTTCAATTTTCTCAAGTGCGTTTCCTGATAAAAGAGGATGGGTTACCGCACCGTAAATTTTTTTTGCTCCTTCAGATTTTAATGCTTCAATTGCCGAAATAAAAGTTCCACCGGTATCAATAATATCGTCAACAATTAAAACATCCTTACCTTTAACCTCACCTATAATATGCATTACCTTAGATTCGTTAGGTTTAGGTCTTCTTTTATCAATTACAACTAACCCGGCACCAATTCGCTTCGAATAAGACCGAGCAAGTTTAATTCCCCCAATATCGGGAGAAACAACCACTAAGTTATTTTTTTTATCATCCCATAAGCTTGTAAAAATAGGGGATGCATATAAATGATCGGACGGAATATCAAAGAATCCTTGAATTTGAGCAGCATGCAGATCCATTGCAATTACCCTGTCGGCTCCTGCAACAGTTATTAAATTTGCAACTAATTTTGCCGAAATTGCAACTCTGGGTTGATCCTTTCTATCCTGTCTTGCATATCCAAAATATGGAATTACTGCCGTTACTCTTCTAGCGGAAGATCTTTTTGCGGCATCGAGCATTATCAATAGTTCCATTAAATTATCAGCCGGCGGTTGTGTTGATTGAACAATAAAAACATCACAGCCTCGAATATTCTCTTTAAATTTAATCCAGATTTCTCCGTCACTGAAATATTTATGGTCCATTGAACCTAACGGCAGACCCAAGTGGTCAACAATTCTTTGGGTTAAACCCGGATTAGAACTTCCTGAGAAAATTCTAGGATAATTTTCCATTTAAATAATTTTTTAATTCAAATTGAAAAAATTACAGACCGCAAATATAGTTAAAAGCATTAGTTAAGTCAAATAAACCAATATACTTATGAATCTTAGTCTTCTAAATTATATATATATTGAGCTTCATTCTATAATCAATACTATTTTGTATAGTAGTTTAGTAAAACAAAAATAAGTTTAATGTAAAATTCATACCTTCTTTTTCTTAAATAAAAACAATAAAACAATCAGTAACACAATTAGAGCTAATGCATAAATAATAGGGGGAGTTTCTTTGAGTCTAAATGGAATATACGTTGCGGAAATAATTTTGCCTTTACCAATATCATCCAAAGAATAATCCCAAACTAATTTATTATTCGATTTTGATGTAGCATTATTATTAATAATTTCACCGGGTAAATAATAAGTATATTTAATTTTTATTGATTTTGTATCAAAACCAAATCCGGTAGCAAACGGTGGGATAAATTGAGAAAAGATTTTTGTGCCGTTAGGACCTTTTTTAATTGATAGCTCGCTATTCTTAAACGGTCTTAACAAATTTAAAGAATCAAATTTGCTGAATTTAAACTTAATTTGTGCGTGTATTGTGCTGTCAGAAAAATCTTTAAAAACTTTTAAACTATTTATTTTAGTAAAAGAAGCTGAAAATTGGTTAACAAGAGTATCTTTGTTAAAAATTCCTAGTTGACTAATCAGAGAAGAATCGTTTTTAGTATAAAACTTCATCCAATAATGAATATATGATTCCCCGGAATCATCAGTCCTGATTGTTGTGATTTGGGTGTAGTTCAAACATCCATTTAAGACTAAAACCAAAGAAAAAATTAGTATAAGGTTTTTCTTCTTCATAGATCGGGAACGATTTTAACTCGAAAGATAATAAATTATCGGGAATTATTTAATTATTTATTTTAATCTGGCAAATAAGTAATTTTCATATTCGATTTTCCAAAATTATGGAGATTAATTATGCCGACATATGAATATAAGTGTTTAAAATGTATGGAAGTATTTGAAGTATTTCAAAAGATGTCCGATCCACCCATAGAAAAATGCCCTAAATGCGGGAGTGAAGTTAAAAGACTTATTGGAACCGGTGCAGGTATAGTTTTTAAAGGCTCAGGGTTTTACGAGACCGATTATAAACATAGCCATTTTACAGGGGGAGGGGAAACTAAAACGAAAGAATTAAACAATAAAGAAACAAGCAAGACCGAAACCAAACCAAAAGAGACCAAAGACTCTTCCGATAAAGTTAAGAAGTCGGCATAAGTCGACTTCTTAAAAATCTAATCCGATTGAAATATAATATCTGGGTTCGGAAAAACTTTGAAAATTATACCTCCACGCAACGTCAAGTTTCCAAAGGAAAATAAAATAAAGTCTTGCTCCAAAACCTGTACCTATCAGCAGATCCTGTGTCTGCAAGCTTCCAAATCGGTCTTTCTTAAATAATCTAAGACTTTTATTATCATGCCATGCAGTTCCGGCATCTATAAAAGCGACTCCCAGTATATTTCTAAATAACAATGGTAGGGGTCCCGTTAACAAATATCTAATTAACGGCATTCTTAATTCAAGGTTAAGCAAACTATATTTAGTTCCAATTTGCTGAGCATAATCGTAACCGCGGAGTGGGAGAGCCGGAGTTAAGAATGCAAAATCAGCTGCATTTTTTAAAGGTATATCTCCTGTTGCAAAAGTTCTATTTAGCCAACCTTCAGTGCCTCCTAAGAAAAATCTTTGCGGGTTAGCGCCTGCTGAATATCCTCCTGAAAGTCTAATTGCAAAAGAATTATCAAACCAAAACCTGAAATATTTTCTATAATCCCAAGTAGCGGATATAAAACTTTGCCTATTTTTACCGAACCCGGGGTTGCCGAATAAAGTTAGGTTATACCTTACTCCTTCAATTGGTGAAGTATAGCCGAACATTGTATTGTCATGAACAAAGCTGAATGACGGAATAAAGAAAGTTGAGCGATCAGTAGGGACAGCTAGATTATCAAGATTTTCAGAGGATACACTTTGTACACTTAATCCTGCGTCTATTCTGTAAAATCTATTTATTGGCATCCTTGCGGAAATAATACCGCCAAAACTTCTAAACCGGTAAAGGTCAGAACTAAATCCATTCGAAAGATATACAAATCGTGCTGTATGATAACCTTCAAATCCGTAATCTATTTTTTTAGCTAAATAGTAATATGCTAATCCGTAATCACTGTTTTTTAAATCAATTTGTAAACTAGTTGTTCCAATTAATCTATGATTTCCTAAAACATCACTAAATGTTAAAACAGTTGTACCTAACAATCCATACAAAGAGCTATAGCCTGCATTTGCATAAATTAAATCTGGAGAAAAATTTACTTTGTATCTGTTAACTAAAAAATTACCGTTTTTATCCAATTTCTCAGTGAAAAGTTTTTCTTTCTTTTGCGCTAAATTAGTAGTATCGGTATTAAAGTTTTCACCGCCAAAAACAAAATGTTTATAACTGTCGGTAGACGTTGTATCGGATTTAGATGTTTTCTCGTTATACTGCCCTGAGAAAAATTCAGGAGATTTTTTCTCATTTGTTGAATCTATAACAGCTGTTGTTATTTCCTTAAACGTTAAAATAGAATCAGTTTTAACTTTGTTAGTATCTCTAACGGCAACAACTTTAGGAGGATTTTCTTGATCTATCAATTTTTTCATAAATTTTGTCGGGATTAATTTTTCCCCGACAGGTTTCATATCAAACGGATTGTTGAGAAGAAAGATATTGTAGCCGCCGTTAAAAAGACTTGTGAATGCCATCTTTTTACCATCTTTTGAAAGAGAAAGCTGGTTAATTCCGTTTAAAGAGTTTGTTATTGGTTCAGCCGGTAATTCCAGAAGTGTATTTACGGTATCTGAGTCTGATAGTGTAATCCTTTTCTTATAAATATTAGTAATTCCATTGTAGTCGGAGGTAAACAATATTTCTTTACCATCGGATGAAACGACTGCTGAGGTTTCGTCCGAAAGTTTCCAATCTGTTAGTCTGGTAACTTTTTTATTATCGATATCCAACATGTATAAGTCGAGATGAGTGTAATCGAGATTAGTCATTGTATAACCGTCTTGCTCAAAATTACTCTTATTAAAATCTTTTCTATCAGATGAAAAGATTATTTTTTTACTATCAGGGGTCCATGAAGGTTGATAATCGCTAAAGATATCTTGTGTTAGATTTTCCAGCTGTTTCGATTTAAAATTGTAAACATAAATATCGGATTCTTTCGGATTGCTGCCAAGGAAAGCAATTTTATTCCCGTCTGGCGACCAACTTACTGATTCGATTCCATCTAATTTAAAAGGAAGAAGTTCTTCCTCGTCGGTTTCGGTATTGATTACATAGATTTTATCGTAACCGTCGCTTTTTAATGAGAGCGCAATTCTTTTATTGTCGGGCGCCCAAGTAAGTGAAGGAAATAAAACATTCAATTCTTCAAAGTCTGCCGACTTACCGCTTTCAACAACCCTTTTTATCATTTTTCCATCAAACGAATTCATTACATAAACATCAAGATAAATATCCCTGTCTGAAATGAATGCAATCTTATCACCCTGAGGGGAAATTGCCGGACTAGTATTGTAGAATCCCCTTGTTTTTTTATTGTTCGTTAATCGTTTTGAGAAATCGTCAGGATCTTGCCGCTGATCAATAGCCGGCCAGTATTGTTTTTTGAGTGCTTTTTTCCATCTGTTGTTTAGTTCTTCCAAAGTTAGACCAAGTGAAGACTTTAATCCGGCGCTCAAACTTCCCGCGCCCTTAACTCTACTTAAAAGCTCTCCAACTTTTTGCTTGCCGTAAGTGTCGGCTATATACTTAAATAAAGATTGTCCGCCTCTATAAGCGAAATATCCCCCAAGTTGTTTTATGTCCGGTAGATACTCGCTAATAATTGCATCGCTTAAAAACATATCGGAATTAGTTTCCCAACCCATCGAAAGATATTCGGCCATACCCTCGTGATACCAGATAGGTAGTTGTAAAGTAATCCCTTTCGCTATTATATTTTGAATTGTTCCGCCGTATAAAAAATCGCGCATTACAGCGTGAACTAATTCATGTCGGATAACATGCCTGAATTTAGAATAGGAACCTTCAAACGGTAAAACAACTCTATTTTTAAAAGGTTCAGTAAAACCGCCTGTTCCTTGACCTAAATAGCCTTCTGTTGTGTTGGTTTCTTGAAAGTCGTTGTGAGAATTATAAACAATAATTGTTATTCTATTATTTATTTGGTAGTTCAGTACATTTTCATAATCGTTTAAGGCATCTTCGGCAATTTTTGCTGTAAATTCAGCAATATCTTTACCTTGTTCGGTAAAATAAATATCGAAATGTTTTGTTTGAATATATAGCCAGTTAAATTCTTTGTATTGAACTTTGTTTTGTCCGAATTGTCCAAAACTAGTTGAATTTACCAATAAAAATAGTAGAAAAATTTTTATATACTTCATTTAAATTCCCATTGAAATTTTATACAATAATAAAAAGATTTTAAATTTTATAAAAGTGTAAAATCTATCTCTCTTTTTTCTTCATCAACTCTTACTAATTTAACATTTATCTTATCACCAAGTCGGAATTTCTTCCCATGTCTTTTACCTTTAAGCATATATTTTTTCTCATCGAAAATATAAAAATCATCATCAAGATCGCGAATACTTAATAGTCCTTCAGCTAACGTATCGTTCAATTCAATAAAGAGACCAAAGTTTGTAACTCCCGAAATAACTCCCGAAAATTCCTCTCCTAATTTTGTTTTAAGAAATTCCATCTGTTTAAGTTTTATAGAAAGACGCTCTGCATTAATAGCGCTTCTTTCTTGTTCGGAAGAATGCTCACAAATATTGTCCAGATCTTTAATTCCGAATGATTTACCTGCAGGTTTTGTTGAATATTGGTAAATTAAAAGATGTACAATCAAATCGGGAAATCTTCGTATCGGCGAAGTAAAATGTGTGTAATATTTAAATGCCAAACCAAAATGCCCGATATTTTTAGTAGAATAAACTGCTTTTGCCATAGAGCGAATAGCAATTTCATTCACAACAGCTTCTTCCGGTTTTCCTTTAATTTGTTCCAGCAATTTTTGTAATGCTTTTGATTTATTTGCATTTCCAGGATCAAATGAATATCCTAATGATTTTACAAAATTAGCGAACTCATCTATTTTTTCTTTGGCAGGCAGATCGTGTATACGGTATATAAACGGAAGCGGGTTTTTATTTCCAATTCTGCCGATATGTTTTGCAATTAATTGATTTGCCAACAGCATATATTCTTCTACCAAATGATTGCTTTCTTTAATCTCTTTTAGTTTAATACTTTTAGTAACTCCGTTCTTGTCGAGTTCAAATTGAACTTCCGGTGTAATAAAATTAATACTCCCTTTTTTAATGCGCTTAGATCTTAGAAGTTTAGCCATATGATTTAATAATACAATTTGAGCGCTAAAATCACCTTCCTGCTCATCAATAATTTTTTGAACTTCATCATAGGTAAATCTTCTTTTACTATTAATAATAGATTTTCTTACTTGATAATTTATAATCTTAGCGGTCGGTGTCATCTCAATAAGAACGGAAAAGGTTAGTCGGTCTTCATTTGGAACTAAAGAACAAACGCCGTTTGATAATTTTTCAGGAAGCATTGGAATAACTTTTCCAACAATATAAACACTGGAGGAACGCTCTCTGGCTTCATTAAAGAGTTCTGTTCCCGGTTTAACATAGTGACTAACATCAGCAATATGTATACCCACCTGGTAATTACCATTCCTCAATATTTCTATTGAAACAGCATCGTCAAAGTCCTTAGCTGTTTCGGGATCGATAGTAAAAATTATTTTCTTTCGTAAGTCAATCCGGTTCAATAATTCTTCCTGTGAAACATTTACCTCAATTCTATCCGCTTCATCAAAAACCGCCTGTGGGAATTTGTATCTAAGATTAAATTCACGAGCGATTGAATATATCTCTGCATCGTAAGAACCGGCTCTGCCGAGAACCTCTATAACCGTACCTTCGGGATTTAGTGGATGGGAGTTCCAAGTAATTTTAGAGACAACAACCTTATCACCGCTCTTTGCTCCGTTTAACTTAGAAGAAGCGACATAGATATTCCTATGAATTTTATTATTGTCCGGCAAAACAACGTAAAAGGAATTTGATTTCTGCAGTTTACCGGTTATTTCGGAATGTGCTCTCTCAACAATATTGATTATCTGTCCTTCAATATTTTTCCCTCTTCTTTTTGCAAATAAAGAAACCTCAACAATATCACCGTCGAACGCAGTTGCCAAATTTCTTTCAGCTATAAAAATATCTTTCATTTTAGAATTATGAGGTGCTACAAATCCGTAGTTTTGATCGGTTATAATCGCCAGCTTTCCAATAATATTTTTGACCAGGTCTTTTTTATTGTTTTTAGACAGCTGATATCTTTTCCCAATTTTATTCAGAAATCCTTCTTTATAGAGTTTATAAAGAACGGATTTCAATTCGGAATATTGCTGAGAATTTTTAATATTTAAATTTTTAGCAAGGTCTTGAGATTTTATCTTAATACCCTTGTTGTCTTCAAAGAAATTTTTTATACGTTTTTTCATTTAAAACCTAAATTTATATTTAATAGCCAGTTCTCGAATTTTTTCTCCCGTTGCCGTTTCAACTACGGGATCTTTCTGTTCAAGTCTAATCAAAAAGTTCGGATTAAACAAATATTCAAGTTTAATATTTGCTTTGCCAATTTGAAAATACTGTGTATTACCCCCGAAGCTGTATTTTATGTTTTGAATCCGCCCGGAAAATTGTACCTCGCCGGACTTTTTTAATTGTATATTACTAATTACATCGCCAAAAGCAGAATGCACAAAAGATGTTAATGTTGAACCTAATAATGAATATGCAGCACTTTCACCAATAGAGGCAAGTTTGCTTTGCTGTGTCTGGTTCAAATCTTTATTAAGTGTTAACTGCCCTAACAAAATAAAGGAAATAGCACTTGATGCATTGTAATTTAAATTAGGAATATTATTTTGAATATTCTCTCTTCCTACGTAG
>BDSW01000127.1 GCA_002898175.1 bacterium BMS3Abin04 | reverse complement strand
AAAATCTGTTGTAAATGATTTTGAAATATCAACTTTCTGAATAAAAATTAAATCCGGTTTACCGTCTGGTTTTACAAGTTCTAAATTGATTTTTTTTTCTTTAATTAATTGTTCGCGTAGAACTTTGTTAATTTTTAAATCAGTATCAGACTCGAATTCTTCAATCTCTTCTTTTAGTGAGTTATTGTCGAATAAAAATTTTTGCACAGCTGATTTGTAAGCATATTTAGCTTTATTACTGACTGATCTAAATTTGAGTTCGAAAATCATTTTAAGTTTCTCCCTTTACTTATCATTAGTTTTATGTATAAACTTATCCGCTTCTCTTAAGACTTCGTCCATAATTTTATGTAATTCAACATTAAATAATCTACAGCCGGAAGCATTAATATGTCCGCCGCCATTGAATTTTGCAGCGAGTTTATTAACTGCAATATTACCTTTTGATCTGAAACTTATTTTAACACCGTCTTTAAGTTCAAAAAAAAGAATTCCCATTTTAATACCTTTTACCGAAAGACAGTAGTTAACGAAACCGTCAACATCGGCTTCTATTGCACCGGTTTTATTTAAGTCTGCGCGGGTAACCGTCATGTATGCAATTTCTTCCGTTTTATTGAGCGAAAGAGATTCTAAAGCAAAGCCAAGTAATTTAATGTGGCTAAAATAATATTGCCCGTAAATTTGATCGTTAACGTAAGTAGGATTAACACCGCACTCTAGAAGCTCCGCTGCTTTTCTGTGTAGTTCCGGTGTTGTACGCTCGTATTTAAATGAACCGGTGTCCGTCATAATTGCAGCATAAATCGGAAGTGCCATTTCGTAAGTTAGTTTTAATCCTTTAAAATTTTTAATTAGATCAAAAATAATTTCACCCGTAGAAGAGTAGTCTGTATTAATAAATTGATAATCCATAAAATTTTCCGGTTCGGTATGATGGTCAAGACAAATTTTAATTCCAGTTGTTTTTCTGAATGCTTTTTCCATTTTCACCGTTCTGTTTAGATAATTTAGATCTAGAAAAATTAACACTTCAGAATCTAAAATTATTTTATCATGAATTTCCGGATAATATTTTTGAATTAGATGTGAAGGATCTAAAAATTCAAGATTATAAGGTGTAGCATTATGGTTTACTATGTCTACTTTCTTATTTAATGTTTTTAAGAGTTCGAATAAGGCCATTTCAGAACCAATTGCATCTGCATCGGGATTAACATGCGTAGTGATAAAAAAGGTTGAATTATTGTGAATTAGCTCTTTTATTTTTTCAAAGTCTGTCATATTTATATAGTTATAATATTTAGATTAATAATGATAGATATAATTTAAGTTGGTATTTATTATAATACGGCATAATAAAAAACCGCCCAAAATCAAATTTACATAAATTTAATTAATGAGCGGCTATAAAATATCTGCAGGTTAAATAAAAGTTAATTTTATGCTACTTCCCAAGTATTTCCACTGAATAATAATTCGTCTAAATCACCTTTCCCTTTCTTTTCGGTAACTTCTTTAATTTGCCTTTCTAACGCTTCATTGTATGTTTCTATAACAACTTGACGAAAGACTCCGAACGGAGTGGGCAGATCAGGATGATTGGTCATGTGAGAAAGAATAAATGCACGAACCGGACTTTCCTCAAATTCATCATGTACAATAAGATCGGCTATAGTATATTTTCCATCATTAAGATTAACTACTTTCGGTTCGAATCCGTCCAAGATAATTCCTTTATCATTATTCTTACCGAAAATCATTGGTTCTCCATGTTCAAGAACTATTGTATGTTCCGGTCTATTTTCTTTTTCCGTTAGACTAAAGAAAGCTCCATTGTTGAAAATAACGCAATTCTGATATATTTCAATGAATGCTGTCCCTTTGTGTTCAGCGGCTCTCTTAATCATTTGCTGCAGATGCTTTGGATCCCTATCAACAGTACGCGCAACAAAAGTAGCATTGGAACCAAGAGCTAATGAAATCGGATTAAAAGGATAATCGATAGAACCATAAGGCGAGCTCTTAGTGATTTTCCCTCTTTCGGAAGTCGGAGAATATTGCCCTTTTGTTAAACCATAAATTTGGTTGTTAAAAAGAAGCAATTTAATGTCTACATTTTTTCTGCATGCATGAATGAAATGATTACCGCCGATACTCATTAAATCTCCATCACCGGTAGCTACCCACACATCAAGCTCTGGGTGAGCAATTTTTAATCCGGTTGCAATAGCAGGTGCTCTTCCGTGGATAGAATGGAATCCGTAAGTATCCATATAATATGGAAAACGGCTTGAACAACCTATACCGGAAATCCAAACAAAATTTTCTTTCTTCTTACCAAGTGTAGGGAATGTCCTTTGTACTTGGGCTAAAATAGAATAGTCTCCGCAACCGGGGCACCAACGAACATCCTGATCGGATTTAAAATCCTTAGCAGTTAGTTTTACTTCTTGTACATCTATTTTATCAGTCATTGCTGCCTCCAAGAATTTCTTCAATTTTATCTTTTATTTCATAGGTTTTGAAAGGTAAACCTCTCATTTTATTAAACTGGATTGTATTAACCAGGTAAGTACTTCTAAGTATTTTGGATAACTGACCCAAATTAATTTCCGGTACGAGTATATTGTCGAATTTAGAAAGAATATCGCCAAGATTTTTAGGGAACGGATTGATATATTTAAGGTGTATTCTTGACACGTTAAAACCTTCTTCTCTAGCTTTTTTTACTGCGTCAATTATTGAACCTTCTGTCCCTCCCCAACCGATAACAATAAGTTTTCCATCTTCATCACCGTCAACAACTAATTCGGGAATATCGTTACTTATTTTCTGAATTTTTTCTTCTCTTAACCTGCACATCAAATCATGGTTATCAGGCTCATAACTAACGTTTCCGGTAATGTTCTCTTTCTCTAAACCACCTATTCTGTGTTCCAAGCCGGGTGTTCCCGGAACAGCCCAAGGACGAGAAAGGTTTTCATCTCTCTTGTAAGGTTGGAATCCTTCCGGGTTTGTTTCTAATTCGTGATCAAATTTAGGAAGTTCACTTTCATGAGGAATTCTCCATGGTTCAGTACCGTTGGCAATGTAGCCATCAGTCATTAGTATAACAGGGAGCATAAATTTCAATGCAATACGTGAAGCTTCAATAGCCATAAAGAAACAATTAGACGGTGTTGATGCTGCTAGAACAGCAATAGGAGATTCACCATTACGACCATACATTGCTTGTAAAAGATCAGCTTGTTCTGTTTTGGTTGGTAATCCTGTACTAGGACCTCCTCTTTGAACATCAACTATAACAATTGGAAGTTCCGTTATTACGGCTAAACCGGCAGCTTCTGTTTTTAATGCTAATCCCGGACCGCTGGTTGTAGTAATAGCTAAAGAACCACCAAAAGCAGCTCCTATTGTAGAACAGATTCCGGCAATTTCATCTTCAGCCTGAAATGTTTTTACACCAAAATTTTTATATTTGCTGAGATGATGCAAAATGTCTGAAGCAGGGGTAATAGGATAAGAACCTAAATAAAGTTGATGTCCGCTTAAAACAGATGCAGCTACAAAACCCATTGCAGTTGCTTCATTACCGGAAATACTTCTGTAAGTTCCTTTGGGAAGTTTTGCAGGACTAACAATATAACGGGCTGTAAAAATTTCTGTAGTATCGCCGTAATAATAACCTGCTTTAAGTGCAATAGTATTAGCTTCAGCAACGTCATGTTTTTTCTTGAACTTTTCATTTATCCATTTTAAAGTAGGTTCTAAAGGGCGATTGAACATCCAGTACATAATTCCCAGGGCAAAAAAGTTTTTACTTCTTATCACATCCTTAGGAGAAAGTTTTGTATTCTTCAGAGCTTCTTGTGTTAATGTTGTTATCGGTACTTTGTATACATGATAGCCCTGTAAGGAACCGTCCTCCAAAGGGTTTGTGTCATATTTTGCCAATTTCAAATTCTTCTTATCGAATGCATCGATATTAGCAATAATAGTTCCATGCTTTTTTAGATTCACTTTATACTTTTTTAAAGCGGCAGGATTCATAGCAACTAATACATCAGGACCGTCACCGGGAGTATGTATATCTTTGGAACTAAAGTGTAATTGGAATCCGCTGACTCCATAAATGGTTCCGGCGGGTGCGCGAATTTCTGCAGGATAATCGGGAAGAGTGTTTAAATCATTACCGATGAATGCAGTTGTATCGCTAAATTGCGTGCCGGTTAGCTGCATTCCGTCACCAGAGTCACCGGCAAACATTACCGTAACATCGCTTAGACTCTTGACTTCTTTTCCATTTTCATTTTCCATTATTATATCTCTTTGTAAAATGGTTAAAAACTAATTAATTAGTACTTAGAAAAATATGAAAGCTTGAAAGTAACTTCAATAAATAATTAAGTTATTTTATACTAGAAACTATTTTCAAAAATTCTTCGGCATTAATAAATCCCGTTAATCTTTTTATCTCATTACCCTTAGAATCAATAATTAAGATAGTCGGCATGCCTTTAATATTAAATTTTTTTCGAATTTGCTCAGTTTCGTCAGACATTGTTTTAGTCATATCAACTTTAAACATCGTAAAAGAATGGGAAATTTCAACGACTCGAGGATCAGCAAAAGTAACGGCATCCAATTCTTTACAGGGAATGCACCAATCGGCATAAAAATCTACAATAATTTTTTTATGATTTTGCAAAGATTGTTCATATTTCTGTTCGCTGAATTTTACCCAATCCGGTTCTAATTTTTCCGCTGGCCAAAGCATATAAACAGAAACAGCAATTATTAAAAGAGAGAATAAAATTTTAAATGCTTTGAAAATTTTAATATTATTCCCATTCCTGTCAAAAAAGATTAAAAAGATACCTGCAAAAAACATGAAGACCGGTAATACATAATGATTAATCTCTTTTGGAATTAATGGACCGGCAAAGTACAAAGCCATACCCAATAAAAGAATACCGAAAATATGTTCAACGGCTTCCATCCACAAACCGGCTCGCGGTAAACTTTTAATTTTACCTGAAAATAAAGCAAGAAACAGGTAAGGTGTTCCAAGTCCAACAGCTAAAGTGAAAAACATCCAAAAGCCGTAAAACGGATCTCCCTTAGCGGCAACGTAAGTAACCAAGCCGATAACAAAAGGACCAATACACGGAGCGGCAACAATTCCCATTGTTAAACCCATAAAAAAAGCGCCGAAAACTCCGCCCTTTGCTCCGCCCGCTTTCATAACCCATTTGTCGGGTAATTTAAATTGGTAAACGCCAAATTGGCTAAGTGCTAATAAAATAAAAATTAGTACAATAAAAATTATTACAATAGGATTTTGGAGTAAAGCTCCAAACACAGCTCCGCTTAGGGCAGTTATCACACCAACAACTGAGTAAGTAAGCGCCATCCCAAGTACATAAAATAATCCGAGAACAAATAGTTTACCGGTCCGTCCCTCACTCTGCCCGCCAAAATAACCTATCGTTATCGGAATAAGAGGATAAACGCAAGGTGTTAAGTTAAGCGCCAAACCACCGATAAAAACAAATAATAATCCTAATAATAAACCGCTTGATTCTAATGTACCTGCTATAGAGCTATCGTTGTTTACTTTCGCAGGTTGACTGTAAGATAAATCCAGTTTAGAAAATATATCGGAATTGATCTCTGATATTTGAGTTTTATTATCAACAATTTCTAAGGTAAAAGTTGTGTCAACGGAATAAGGCGGAAGACAATTTACATTATTACATGCTTGGTAGCCAAAAGACAGTTTTATTTTCTTTTTACCTAGTTCGTAATTTTTCGGAATAGTAATTATTGCCCCTATTAAAATATTTCCTTGGTAAACGGCTAAGGGTGTATCGGAAAAATCAAATTTTAAATCTTCAGAGTCGGGAAATTTTAATTTACCGAAATTCAATCCACTGCTGGAATCTAATACAATTGTTGTAGGTATTAAAAAGTCTTCCTTGGGTTTTACCGAATTTATATGCCAACCGTTTTTTATGTTAGCTTTAATTGCTATTTTAACCTGACTTCCAGGATGAATTTTATCAAATGATTTATAGATTTTTATGTTTACAATATCGGTTTCCGGACTGAACTGTGCCGATAGTGTTCCGAATAAAACCAATGAAATTAGCAATACTAATGTTATCTTTACATTTTTTGTCATACTAGAGTCCTAATTTATTTTCTATAATTATTTTCTCCAACCTTGAACTATCGGAAATCTTCTTCCGTATCCGAAGGCTTTATTTGTAACGCGTAAAACAGGAGCTGCCTGCTTACGCTTAAATTCATTAAGATCAACTAATCTTAAAACCCTTTTTACAATTCCGGGCTGTCCAATAATTTCAGTAATTTCGTTTATCTCTTTTGAATCTTCCAAATACATTTTTAATATTTTATCTAAAAGCTCATACGGAGGAAGAGAATCTTGATCTTTTTGATCCGGTCTCAATTCTGCTGATGGCGGTTTATCAATAATTTCTTGCGGTATAACTTCAACCTTTCTATTAATATAATCAGCAATTTTGTAAACCTGAGTTTTATAAACATCTGCAATAACTGCCAATGCACCGCACATATCGCCATAAAGTGTTGCATATCCAACAGCCATTTCCGATTTATTACCGGTCGTACAAAGTAAATGTCCAAATTTATTGGAATAAGCCATTAAGTAAAACCCGCGAATTCTAGCCTGCATATTCTCTTCGGTTACATCCGTCGGCGTATCTTTGAATAAAGGACTTAGCGCTTCTAAAGCTTTATCAAAAACGGGTTGAATGGAAACATTATTCCAAGAAATACCAAGATTATTTATCAATTTTTTAGAATGAGTTAAACTCCCTTCACTGGAATATTCTGAAGGCATCAATAAAACATGAACATTTTCTTTCCCAAAAGCTTGAACCGCAATATATGTTACTAAGGCAGAATCAATTCCTCCGCTCAATCCTACTAATGCTTTGTTAAATTTAGTTTTTAAAGCATAATCTTGCAAGCCCAATATTAATGCTTCCAAAATTTCTTCCTCAAAAGAACCTTCATAATTCAATACCGGCGGATATTCGGTTTTTGTATCAAAAATAAAAAAGTCTTCATTATATCTTTTACCGAGAAGCTGTAATTCTCCCTTTGAATTAAAACACATACTTCCGCCGTCAAAAATTAAATCCGTTTGAGCGCCTACACAAGAAACATATGCTAACGGAAGTTTGTCGTCCTTGGTTAAGGTTGATAGCATAGAATGCCTTACCGATCTCCTTCCGTAGGAATACGGACTTGCTGAAATATTAATTAAAAGTGTGGTACCCTTATCAACAAGTGTTTGTATGGGATCTTTTTCGTATAACCGTTCTTTCCAATAATCGGAATCATTCCATATATCTTCGCATATGGAAATTCCTAATTTTTCTCCTTTGAATTCGTGAACAAAAACATCCTTAGCCGATTCAAAATATCTTACTTCATCGAACACATCGTAATTAGGTATTAAAGTTTTTTGCTGAATAAATTTTACTTTACTGTCATAGCATAAAAAAGCTGAATTATAAATTCCTGTTCCTATATCGTCGTAATCTTCTGAAATTGATCCAAAGAGCAAACCTACATCTCCGGTTTGTTTTGCAATTTCTCCGCTTGCAATTATTACGGCTTCTCTAAACTCCTTTTTTTCAATTAAATCTAACGGAGGATAACCTGATAATGTAAGCTCGGGAAAGACGGCAAGATCAGCTCCTTTATCAATTGCTTTTTTATAATATTTAAGTATTTTTTCTTTATTACCTTCAATATCACCAATGATTGTATTTATCTGACAAATTGCAATTTTCATAATTAATTTTAGTCTGTGTTAAACAAAATAGTTGGCTTAAAACTTTTATTTAATCGAAATAACTTAATAAAAAAATAGATGATCCGTTATCATATTTTGTTTCTTTGCTTTCTTAAAAATAATTATTTTGCATAAAGTAAAATGTAAATGAGTTAACTTATTCGAAGGAATTTAAAAATGAAAAAAACAGTCTTCATAATATTTTTTTTATTACGGATAGGTAATGTTTTTGCTCAGGATACTTTAGTAATTAGTAAACCTTACATCCCTTATCCTGATACTACTTTAATTTTTACCCCCCAAAATAGTTCTCAGCTAAATAAAATATCTCTTATATTTTTGCTTCACGGCTGGAGCGGGAATTATGCACAGTGGAATATTATCACGAATTTACAAAGCTATGCAGATAAATATAAGATGATAATTGTCTGCCCCGATGGATTTTATGATTCATGGTATTTAGATAATACTTTTGAACCGAGAGTCCAATTCGAAAGATTTTTTTGGAATGATTTAGTTCCGGAAATTTTACAAAAATATAAAGTAGATTCGACCAAAATATTTATTTCCGGTTTAAGTATGGGCGGGCATGGAGCACTGATGCTATTTCTCAAGCATCCGGACTTCTTTTTAAGCGCCGGAAGTACAAGCGGAATTTTAGACCTTACTGCATTCCCTGAAAAATGGGGAATTAAAAAGGGTATAGGAAATTATAAAGATTTCCCTAAAGTTTGGAAAAGTAATTCAGCCATTAATTTACTTAAGAATATTGTTGGAACGGATAAACAAATCATCTTCGACTGCGGTACAGAAGATTTTTCTTACGATGTTAATAATAATTTTAGAGCTAAATGCAGGAAGCTCAAAATAAAAGCTACGTTTATTTCTCAACCGGGTAATCATAGCCCCCAATACTGGCATAATTCAATTAAAGCTCATTTTGATTTTTTTAATAATCTAATTACCAATGATGAATAAGTTTATTCTTAACATTCTGATTATGATTGAACTAATTTTATTCCCTTGCGTCTAAAATTTTGAAACAGAATTAGAAAATATCTGTAAAATTATTTGCGCTTTACGGAAATTAAATAGTAAGAGGGGATTTTAATTATGAGTGAAAAATTATACAGAGCGAGAAGAAATAAAATAATAAGCGGAGTGTGTGCCGGGTTAGGGGATTATTTAAATGTAGACCCGGTTATAGTGAGAATTATATTTATAATCTTTGCTTTCATACATGGTTTAGGATTATTGGTTTACATAATTATGTGGATTATTGTACCTGAAGAACCGATTGAAAATTTATATCCAAACGAGAACGATCTATTTTCGGATGATTTTGATAACCCGATTAATGCGGAATTTAATGCTGAAATCGATCAGAAAAAATCTAATAGCAAAACTGTATTAGGTATAATACTAATTCTTCTTGGTTTTGTTTTTTTAGCAGATAGATTTTTACCGTATTTTGATTTTGATTTTTTTCTGCCTGTAACTTTAATTATAATTGGTGCGGTTCTATTATTTAATTCAATAAAAAAATAAGTGTGATAAAATGAAAATTAAAAGTTCACAAATGTTTTGGGGGTTTTCCTTCCTCACGGTCGGAGTTTTATATCTCTTAGAAAAATTGGATGTTTATTGGGGATACTGGGGTTTTATTTGGGATCTTTGGCCCCTAATATTAATTTTAGCGGGAATTGCAATAATTGTAAAAGGAACTTTTCTCAAACCCTTAATTAGCGGTCTCTTTGGAATATTAGTCGGAGTTTTAGTCTTTGGCTTTTTTAATAATCTTTTTACAGATGGTGATTACAACAGAGACGATTTTATGTCCGATTCCGCTGTTAAAAGATTTAATATAGAATATAGTGATAGTATTAAGTATGCAAATCTAAATATTAGTGACGGTGCCGGACGTATTACAATAAAAGATACGACTTCACAATTAGTTGAAGGAAGTGTTAAAGGTTATGTAAGAAGATATTCAATTAATGATAACGAAAGCGATAGTACGGCATGGATAACCTTAAAATCCGCAGGGCATAAATTCAGATGGGGGAAAGTCAGGATCGGTAACCGGTTGGAAATTAGACTAAATAAAAATCCCATTTGGAATTTGGATCTTAAAACCGGTGCGGTAAAATCTAATTTTGACTTATCAAATTTTAAAGTAAAGAATTTTGTGTTGAAAACCGGCGCAACGGAAACGAAACTTAAACTTGGTAATAAAGTTAAGAAAAGTTATATAAATGTTAAGATGGGAGCAGCACGGATAAAAATTTTAGTGCCGCGTGAATCAGGCTGTAAACTAATTAGTAATACAGTATTGGTGGAGAAAGATATTAAAGGATTTTATGAAACTGAGAAACATGTTTATAAAACACGAAATTATGAATCTTCTCAAAACAAAGTTATTATTGATGTTTCAGGTGGTGTATCTTCGCTGGAAATTGATAGATATTAAAAATCTATTTATTTCTTTCGGGAGTGTAAAAAGTTTTGTGTAAATGGTTAAAGAAGGACTTGAGGCTAAGCGGAGTGAAGCGTAGCGGAACGTAGCTTAGCCTCTGAAAAATCGATGTTGCAAAAGTCGATAAAAATTAACAAATTCTTTAATCATTAAAAGGAGCACAAAATGGAA
>BDSW01000126.1 GCA_002898175.1 bacterium BMS3Abin04 | reverse complement strand
TCAGATTTATTCATGCTAATATAATCACCATAACTTGAATACTTCCGATCTATCGGTTTACGAACCAATCCGGCTCGAACAGGATTCAGACGGATATATCGCGATAGAGGTAGTAAATATTCATTATTAGGTATTAAATTAGCTTTATATCTCCCCCTAAAATCTGCCCAATAAAATGGCAGACAAGTAAGTAAAAAGTCCCCGCCAAAAAGACAACGGACAAGCAAGAGAATAATAACATTTATCAATGATCATTATATTTTGGTTCTAATTTTTTTATTCAATAATTCTTCAATGATAACAGTTGGTTTTGATAAATTTTTCTTTTGCTTTTTTTATTTTCTTAAAATCCTTTTTGAATTGAGTTGTATAAAATAGTTTAGATTATTAAGTTCCTTAAATAATTATTAAGTTCCTTAAATAATTCTTTAGTGTCTGAAACTTCGTGTAGTTCATCTCCCCTTTCAGATTTTAACAATGTTTCTTCTTTTAGTTTATTGGGAATCTTTATTTCAAAAGGTATTCCATTGGTTAAGGATACTTGAGTTAAAAATAAAGAAATAACTTCAGACATAATGATATTTAATTTGCTTAGTATTTTTTTGTGCTTTGGTTTTGACTTTTGGATCAATTCTTGTTTGAACAATTGCCGTTTTAGATATAATAGACCTCAAAGTTATTGTATTTACATCATCAGTATAAGTATGATAAAAAATAATTTTTAAAATCGATAGTTTTTTGATTCATCTAAATATTAAAAACATATAACCCACTAATATCTCCCATCAGGACAAGCTTTGTGTAACAGCTTTGGGCCGCGGGTTATTCCGAGCGAAACCCTTCGAGATTTGCAATACCGTTATATTACTAATGTTTTTGTACTTTTCAAATTGAGAGAAAACTAACTACAAAATTTATTTAGTCGGATTATATTGGAATACTTCTTCAAGAGAAACATTAAATATTTCGGATATACGAAACGCAAGTTCTAATGTGGGAGAATATTTCCCGGCTTCAATTGCAATGATCGTTTGACGCGATACATTCAATTTATCGGCTAATTCTTGTTGCGTCATTTCAGAAGCGTTAAATCTTAATTTCCTTATATTGTTAGTGAGAGGTAAAATCTTCATTTTAAGATACCTCTCTTATAATAGAAAATCTTTGTGAGATTTAGGATAATAAATGAAACGAAAAGTGTAGAAAATAGTAAATTAAATAAAATGAAAGGTTGAAAAATATTATTATCGAAAATTGAGTAAATTATTATAACATTTATGATTGCAATTACACTTATGTAAGCATTACGATATGATTTTGATTCTATAAACTTGTCTCTTTCGTCAAAATTAATTTTTTTTGATTTTGTAATTAAGAGTAAAACTATTACTAAAATTATATTTGCAACAATAAAACCGGAAATAAATAAAAAATACAATGAAATAAAATTATGTGATTGAAATGTTGCAAATAAAAAATATCCAAAAAAGACAAACGATAAAACAAATTCAGATTTGGTAAAAGTTTCTTTATTTAGATTCATCATGAAGCTCCTTTATACTAAATGTCAAATATCTTACACATAATGTAAGAAATTATTAACATGATGTCAAATATCTTTAACATTAGTTTTATTTAAAAAAGGCAATATAACTAGCAAATAAACCCGCCCCAATCTGAGGCTGGGCAAGCCGCAGAACCGGTGCGAATTGAATCCCGCTAAAAAGACGGCGGGTAAATGTAAATCATTTGGTTTATTTAGTAGTTTATCCGCCGCGGCGGATTGCAGTTACAGTTTAGAGCAATAAATAAAGTTAAGTCGAAGTATTTGCCGAGAGCGCGCGTTCGCGAGGATAGGATTATGTACAACTTTCAAATTATTAAACTCTATAATTACTAGTTTTTGTAGTTTTTCGAAGGACAACTTGTCGTAAATGCAGTTAAACAATCAAAAGGAGAAAAAAGTATATGCTTCTAAAAACAGCATTAAATGGTACCCGTTCAAAAACAGAGAATGAATATCTCCCACATTCTTTGGAAGAAATTGAAAATGAAGTCAGTTTACTATATAAAAATGGTTGTAACGTTTTTCATATTCATTGTTATGATCAAAATGGAAATGAAAGTTTAAGACCTGAAGATGTTAATAGTTTAGTTTCGAGAATAAAAAACATTTCTTCTGAAATCCAAATAGGAATTAGTTCAGGAGATTGGATAGAGCCTGATTTTGAAAAGAGGAAAAGATACATAAAAGATTGGGATAATATACCCGATTTTATTTCTTTAAATATAATCGAAGAAAACTCTATTGAAATAGCAAATTTATTAATTTCTAAAGGTATTCTTGTTGAAGTCGGTTTAAATGAGATAGAGGCAGCAGAAATATTTGTTGGAAGCAACTTGAACAAAGGTTGTTGTAGAATATTGATTGAACCCGAAGAAGAAATTTTAGATTCGGCAATAAATACTATAAATGAAATAGAGAAAATTCTTGACTCTAATCAAATTACAATAGATAGATTATTGCACGGTTTTAATGGAGTGTCGTGGGATATTCTTAGAGAAGCTAAAAAGAGGGGTTATGATAGTCGAGTTGGAATGGAAGATACTATTTATTTAGAGAACGGTAAGAAAGTAAAAAGTAATTTAGAACTTATTGATAATGCTAGAAAAATAATAAATACTACCTAACATGCAAAGCTACTTGTCAACCGAACCGGTGTAAATTTATTGCAAGTTTTTGGTTTGGTTAAATACTTTTACGTTAGACAATATTTCTTAATACTAAATAATTTATTAATTTATATAAACCAAAATTTATTACTGAAATATCTTATAACACTAATTCTACATCTAATAAAAACATATCCTTTACAGTTGGAGAACACCTTTTAGTAGTTAGTCAACTTGCAAGTGGTGGTGGAAGAAATTATTGGTTATATGATACAAATTCCTTCCCCTATATTGAGTCAGTCGATTCAATGAAAATAAAATACGAAAGAAATAAAGTTTATAAAGGTATGTTTATTAAAAAGGATAGATTATTTATTAAGAGAGATAGTTCATTAGAGATTTTTAATATTGACGATTCAATATTTGATCCTGAAAATAATATTAATTCTATAAATGAAAATTTACCTATTCCGGCGGATTTTACATTGTTGCAAAACTTCCCCAACCCTTTTAACAGCGGAACGAAAATTAGTTATTTTTTGCCGAGCAATTCAAATATAAATATCTATAATATTCTAGGAGATAAAGTGGACATATTAAATGAATCGACAGAAACAGAGGGATGGCATTCACTAATTTACTCGCCAAATAGTTTATCTTCAGGAGTATATTTTTTATCTGCCACAATGAATAATAAAACTATTATAAAAAAAATTCTTTACTTAAAATAAGACGGAAGCAATTAGAGCCAAAATTTATAATTTAGTATTGATGGGACATAAATAGAGAACTGTATCCAAAGTATAGGGGTTATTGAATTCATTGGGAAATAAAACTCAACTCCTGCTTTATCCTGAAAAACAACTAACCTATTTTTGTAACTTTAACTGACTAATTTTATAGTAAGAAATGTGAGCACTATAAAGTATACAATTCCAAGATAATACTTAATCTTTTCCGCAGTTCTAACTTTATTTTCCGTTTGAATTATTTCAGCGCTTAAGTCGAGATTACCAGCTTCGCTTTCAACTTTAGGAAGCGCTATTGTTGATGAGTTTTTAAAGTACAATTCATGCATCGTTTGTTCCATTTTACCCACTCTTTTTTTCATTTGATGCTTAAATATTCCAACAAATATGCCAACGTGATTTACATCATATTGAACGAAAAAGTGATATTGATCAAAATTTGCTGTTTTAAGGCGGGAAATTTTGACTCATTTCAGGACAGAATTCAAAATAAATCAGTTCCAACTCAAACCAATTCAACAATTGCACATTATTATTCAATTGGGTTCCAAATAAATTAGTTAAAAACAATACTAAAATAAAGTTTAGAGGGTTAATTCTTGGAGTGATTTTCTGAAGTAGTAGATAGCCATATTTAAACCTTCTTCCAATGAAATTTTGGATTCCCAACCCAATAATTCTTTTGCCCTGGATACATCAGGCTGTCTTACTTTCGGATCATCAACCGGCAATTCTTTGTAAATAATTTTACTGTTCGATCCTGTTAATCTTATAACTTCCTCGGCAAAGTCCTTAATTGTTATCTCGGAAGGATTACCGATATTTACCGGTTCAACTATATTAGACATCAAAAGTCTGTAAATCCCTTCTATTTGATCACTAACATAAGTAAAACTTCTGGTTTGAGAACCGTCGCCGAAAACCGTAAGATCTTCGTTGTTTAATGCTTGGGAAATAAAAGTGGGCAAAGCGCGTCCGTCGTCCAGCCTCATTCTTGGTCCGTAAGTATTAAAAATTCTAACTATTCTTGTATCGACATTATGATAGCGATGGTAAGCCATTGTCAGCGCTTCGGCAAATCTTTTTGCTTCATCGTAAACCCCTCGCGGACCAATAGGATTAACATTTCCCCAATATTCTTCACTCTGCGGATGTACGTCGGGATCACCGTAAACTTCGGAGGTTGAAGCTAACAAAAAAGTCGCATTCTTTTCTTTCGCTAAGCCTAACGCTTTATGCGTTCCGAGCGAACCTACTTTTAAGGTTTGAATAGGTAATTTTAAATAATCAATAGGACTTGCCGGTGATGCAAAATGTAATATGTAATCAACTTTACCGGGGACGAAAACATAATTAGTAACATCATGTTTAATAAAATGGAATTTATCGTTTCCGAACAGATGAGAAATATTTTCCAAATTACCTGTCAGTAAATTATCCACACAAACTACTCCCATACCATCGTTTATAAACCTATCGCAAAGATGGGAACCTAAAAAACCCGCTCCCCCTGTTATTACAATTCTTTTCGATTTCATTACTTAACTTTAATAATTTATTTAATCTTTAACGAGATTCTTCTAGTAGAAAAATAACTTCCCAATAAACCTAAAAGTATTCCTATTGCCAAGATGATTACCAGCATATCTAATTTATTATTCAAAACGTTTAACTTCGAGTAAATATCTTTTAAGAAATCAATAATTATCATAAAGACTCCTGCGGTTATTATTGCAGAAATAATACCGATGATAATACCGTTAAAAAGTAAAGGCAGCTTTATTGTACTTAACTTTGTCCCCACTAATTTCATCGTTTCATAAAGCTCTAATTTAGAATTAAGTGCAAGTCTATTCGTACTATAAACCAAATAAAGAGAAATTAGAACAAGTATCAGGGAACCGATATAGATAAACAGCCTAAAAGATTTAATATAGTACAAAAGTTTAATTGTCAATCTGTAATCGTAAACAACATCATCCACACCGTTAGTTTTCTTTATTTTCTCCGTTAATTTTTCAATTTTACGCGAGGTTAAATTTTTTGGTTTGAGCTTTAGAACAAATGAAACCGGTAAAGGATTGACACTTAGAATAGAAGAAAAATCTTTTCCCGTTCTGGATATAAATATTTGTTTCGCTTCTTCCTTAGAAATCATTCTAATGGATTTAACTAAACTATCGGACATGATATTATTACGCAAATCGTTTATCTGTGCTTTGGATAGAGAATCCGCCAGGAAAACGTTAACCTGTATTCGGTTTTTAACTTTCGTATCCAATTGATGCGAAAGGAGTACAAGAAAAATGGAAAGTGAGACAAAAAAGATTGCAATACTTGTAGTTACAATTGTAATTAAAGTAGCAAACTTAGCTCTAAATAAAGAATTAAACGATTCCGATAAAAGAAATAAAAACATTATACCCGGTTAAAAATTTGATTCATCAATCCAATTAACTATCTGCCATTTGTTCTCGGCATTTTTTTTAAGATTTAAATTTACTCTGCCATCCACAAATATAATATCTGTAGGATTAAAAGTTACGGTTAAATTAAAACTACGCACAATATTTGAAGAGTCGTTTGTAATTGAAATTATATTATTCCAGATTAAGTCTATTCTCTCTGAATTGTTAAACAACCCGTTAGTCACTTTCATTTCCTCATCCCTTCCCCATGCCACATCAATCTCATTGGTATAATCTCTATACACAAAAGTAAAATCGCTGCTTAAAAGTTTTCCGTAGATTGTTGTATCCTTAAAAGTATAAGCATATTGAAAATTATCGAATACGCCTTGAATACTTTTTTGATCGCTTATTAAAGAACTTTCCGAACCGAGAGAATTATCAATTTTTGGTGCAAACGGATTTATACAAGACAGTAAACTGAAAATTAAAATAATCAAAACTAAAATAATATGTTTATTTAATTTTACCAAATTCGCTAATCCATATTACTTTTAGAGTATCACAAAATAAAGAAAATACCTTTCAATTCACTCCAACTCGGCAAGCCTTCTTTTTTTATATCTTGCCACCTTGTTATTACCCATTGGTTATTTGCATCCAAGTTAATGTTGAATTGTGCACTTCCTTCAAAATCGTGCGGAATGCTCTCGTCTTCAGTTGGAACAGTTATTTTGTAATCGAAAGTATATTGAGCGCTATCCCCTTGCGTGCTGCTTATTTCATTCGTCAAACTTAGAATAATAAATGCGTTTTTTGTTGCTTTGGAAATTAAGTTATTAAAATATTGTTTTTCATCTTCAATTGTCCAATCAACTAAAACATTATACTTAAGTGTTGAACCGGCAGAAGGAATAAATACAAACTTTTTTTCCAAAAACGATTGGTCGACGAAGCAAACCTCGTAGTTTCTCGGTATTCTTTCCCGGAATGCATCCTGCAAATTTTGAAATAACTGATGCGGTGTTGTTGCAATTTTAAAATCAGACCGCTGTGTATCCGGTTTTTCGGCTTCCCGTGTGGATAGCAAATTACAGCTTGAAATGAATAAAACTATTAGAGATATAAATAGTATTTTTCTCATTTTCTTAAAATTAAAATTAGTCTTGTGGATTTATTTTCATCGAACTCACTCCCTTCATAATCGCCAAGAATTTTATATACATGAAAACCTATTTCAGAAAGTTTATCAAGAATAAACTTTTTCCCGTATAATTTAACCGATTCATTGAATTCTCTTTCGTCATCGCCGGTTTTAATTAAAATTTTCTTTTTTACTCTGTTATCTTCAATTATTCTATTTTCAATAATTTGTTTATTCCCAATTATTTTTTCGCTTTTGGGAATAAGATTATTTCTAACATATTTCGAGTTAAAAAAATCCAGGACAAAATACCCGTTTTCATTCAGCAAATTAAAAGCAGTTTCCGGGAAAAGGAAATTATCCTCGTCATTTTCAAAATATCCAAAGCTGGTAAAAAGTAAAAGGATTAAATCGAATTTAGATTTAAGACAAACTTTACGAATATCCGAACGGAAGAAATTACCGGAATAATTTAGACTTTTAAACTTTTTCAACGCAATTTTCAGCAGGGTCATACTTAAATCAAAACCAACTACATTATAATATAATTTTGCCAGGTTTTCGGAATATCTCCCTGCTCCGCATGCGGCATCTAAGACTTTAGCATTCCGCGGAATATCGACTATGTTTAAAATCGTTTTTAAAAAGGTTTTTGCATCGTTATCATTACGGTGCCGGTAAACATCCAAGTAATCTTGCGATGCAAACCAATCTTTGAACCATTCATTCTTCATAAGCCGGTTCTATTGAGAACTGCTCTTCCGATAGTTGCTTCGTCCGCAAATTCCAAGTCACCGCCCATTGGTAACCCGCGTGCTATTCTTGTAACCTTAACATTAAATTGTTTTAGTAACTTTGCCAAGTATAACGATGTTGCTTCGCCTTCAGTATCGGGATTTACGGCTAGGATAATTTCAGCAGGTTTTTCATCGTTTACTCTTTCCAGCAATTCCTTAATATGAAGCGATTCAACACCTTGACCGCTCAAGGGTGATAAAACCCCGCCTAATACATGGTAGAGTCCGTTATATTCGTTAGTTTTTTCAATTGCAATAATGTCGCTGGCTTCCTCCACGACACAAATAGTATTTCTATCCCGTTTAGTGCTGCTGCAAATATCACAAACTTCATCCGTAGAGATATTAAAGCATATTTTACAAAATCTCAATTTTGTCTTCAAATCTAAAAGAGAATTAGCAAGTATTTCAACGTCCTCAATATTTTGTTTAAGTAAATGCAGCGCAAGCCTTTGTGCTGTTTTTTTACCTATCGAGGGTAATTTACTTAATTCATCAATAGCTATTTGTAACGGTTCTGCAATTAACAATTAATCGTTCCTTAATAAAATTACTAAAATCAAAATCCCGGAATATTCATTCCCGGAGGAATCATTCCTTGGGTAATACTTCCCATTTCCTCTTCAGCCATTTTACCGGCAGACTCTAAAACCTTATTAACAGCTGCAACAACTAAATCTTCAATCATTTCTTTATCGCCGGATTTTAATACTTCATCGTCAATTTCAATTGAGATGATTTCTTTCTTTCCGTTGGCAGTAGCTTTAACCATTCCGCCGCCGCTTTCCTCACTTACAACTTTATTTCCCAGTTCATTTTGAACTTTCTCCATTTCAGCTTGCATTTTCTGAATTTGTTTCATCATTCCCTGTAATCCGCCTTTCATTTTTCCTCCAATATACTTTTCAAATTAAATATTTATTTATTTTTTCTTGTTGAATTGCGTATTTATATATTAAGTTAGTAAATTTAAGTAAATTTATTCTTACAAGGAAATTCTCTTTATTTTATGTTAACTTAGTTGTTTATATTTTTTAACTTTTTACAACAGTATATATGTTAACAAAATACGGTTACAGTACGGTTGGGACTATTGTAATAGTAGTTTTTATTATTATTTCGATTTCATTATTTGTAAATAACAGTTACATTAAAATTGCGCTGGTTGCAATTGGTGTATTATTGTTGGCTTTTACTCTTTATTTTTTCCGGGACCCGAACAGAAAAGTTCCGAATAAACAAAATATTATCGTCTCCCCCGCCGACGGAAAAATTTTAACAATAAAAGAAAAGTTTGAAAAGAATTTTATTAACGAAAACTGTTGGGAAGTTTCAATTTTTATGTCGCCGTTAAATGTGCACGTAAACAGAATACCGGTTTCGGGTACAGTTGATTATCTTAATTATCATAAAGGTGAATATTTAGTAGCTTTTCATGAAAAAGCGGATGAACGAAATGAAAGAAACGAAATTGGAATTCAGGGTAAAAACGGTAAAGTATTCTTTACTCAAGTCGCCGGATTTATAGCTCGCCGTATCGTTTCGACCTTGCATAAAAGAGATTCGGTAAACATCGGCAATAGATTCGGTATGATAAAATTCGGCAGCCGTTCGGATGTTCTCGTCCCGGCTAACTGGAAAGTTATAGTTAAAGAAGGTGATAAGGTAAAAGCGGGTGAAACCATTCTATTCGAATTAAATGGAAATAATAACTAAGTGTTCTCAAAATCTTACATACCGAATACAGTTACGGCATTAAATGTTTTCAGCGGATTTATATCAATAATTTACGCTTACCAAGGTGATTTTTATTTAGCATCCATTTGGATTTTTATAGCCGCTATTTTTGACTTATCGGATGGAATTATTGCACGGTTACTTAATACCAGCAGTGAGTTTGGTGTACAGCTCGATTCACTCGCCGATGTAATCAGTTTTGGAGTTGCGCCATCATTATTACTTTACGTCAGTTATCTTAAAACCATGGGAACTCCCGGAATTATAATAAGTTCTTTAATTCTACTTTTCGGTTCATTTCGTCTTGCAAGATTTAATGTGCAGCTTGAAGAAATAAATAAAAAAGGTGATTTCTGCGGACTTCCCATTCCCCTATCCGCCGCTACAATTGCAACGCTTGTAATTTCATTAACGAAGGATAATAGGATTAATCATCCTTATGATTATTATGTGATCCCTTTAATATTACTGCTTTCATTTTTGATGGTAAGTAAAATAAGATATAATGCCTTTCCAAAAGTTCATAGAGATATGTTCAAGGAAAAACCGGTTTATTTGGGATTGATAATAATTGCATTGCTTTTAGTAATTATCACGGACGGACAAGCAATCTTTTATCTCTTTCTTGCTATTATTTTCTTTGGTATATTCCGTTACTTGTATTTCTTAATTTCTAATAAAAATTCTAACGAAGTTACACCTAAAAATTTAACTTAAGAGAGCACAAAATTGTTTAAGGCAACAGTGATAGTTAAAAGAAGACCGAAAATATTAGACCCGCAAGGAAAAGCAGTGGAACAAGGTGCAAAACTCTTGGGTTTTAATAATGTTTCCGGCACTAGAATTGGTAAGTATATTGAATTTTTTGTTAATTCTAATGATGTTAACACAGTTGAAAAGGAAATAGAAGAGTATGCCGAAAAACTTCTTTCTAATCCTATTATGGAAGATTTTGAATATTCATACAAAAAAGTAGATGAAACTTAAATTTGGAATTGTAGTTTTTCCGGGTTCTAATTGCGATCATGATGCATATTACGCAGTTTCAAAAACCTTAAATTATGATGCAGTGTTTTTGTGGCATAAAGAAACTGATCTGCAAAACAGCGATATAATTATTCTGCCAGGGGGTTTTTCATACGGTGACTACTTAAGGACAGGATCCATTGCAAGATTTTCTCCTATTATGAATTCCGTAATTGAATTCGCTAAAAAAGGAGGGCTTGTTATTGGAATATGCAACGGATTCCAAATTCTGCTCGAAGCCGGATTGCTTCCGGGTGTAATGCTCAAAAACAAATCATTAAAGTTTATTTGTAAAGATGTTTATTTGAAAATTGAGAATAAGAATACTGTTTTTACAAGCTCTGTAAAAAAAGATATTATTAAAATTCCAATAGCCCATGCTGAGGGGAATTACTTTGCTGATGAAGACACACTGAAATCTTTGGAAGATAATAGCCAAATAGTATTTAAATACTCATCGCCCGAAGGAATAATTAGTGAAGAATGGAACCCGAATGGATCAAAATTGAATATTGCTGGTATAACGAATAAGTCAAAAAATGTATTGGGAATGATGCCGCATCCTGAAAGAAGTTGCGACGGTATTTTGGGAAATACAAACGGAACCTTTATATTTAGGTCGCTGGAAGAAAATTTAATAACTATTTAAGGATACATATCATGTTTTCGAACTTAGGTCCAATGGAAATAGCAATAATAGTATTTGTAATTTTGCTTCTTTTCGGTGCTAAAAAAATTCCTGAACTTGCTCAAGGTCTTGGTAAAGGAATGAAAGAATTTAAAAAAGCTATAAAAGAAGTTGAAGATGACATCAAAGTAGATGATGACAAAAAATAAAACAAATTATAATTATTTAATTTCCACACAAAATAAATCCTAGTCTTCAATTGCGGCAATACAATAATTACTTGGAAAAAATAGAGCTAATAAAAAACGGAGGAATGTCTTTAGAGCAAAACGTTAAAGACTTTCTCCGTAATATTGATAATAATAAAAACTTAAATGCTTTTAACTTTATTTTTGAAGAGTCTATTGAACAAGCTAAACTTATAGAAGAAAAAATAAAAGCGGGTACGGCAGGCAAAGCTGCCGGACTTGTTGTGGCAATAAAAGATAATATTGCAATTAAAGATAAACCCCTAACTTGTTCATCAAAAATCCTTAATAATTTTAACTCAATTTATAATGCGGACGTCGTAGAACGATTGATAAATGAAGATGCTATAATTATCGGAAAGACAAACTGCGATGAATTTGCAATGGGCTCGTCAAATGAAAATTCTGCGTTTGGAATAGTTAAAAATCCTTATGATGAAACACGAGTCCCGGGCGGATCGAGCGGCGGATCGGCTGTGGCTGTGGCTGCAAATTTATGTGATGCCGCTCTTGGCTCCGATACAGGCGGATCAATACGCCAGCCTGCATCTTTCTGCGGTGTATTCGGATTAAAACCTACTTACGGAAGAGTTTCTCGATACGGGCTCACAGCATTTGCTTCTTCTTTTGATTCTATCGGACCATTAACAAAAAATATAGAGGACTTGGCGTTAGTTCTTAGCATTATTTCCGGTTGGGATGAAAAGGATTCAACTAGTCAAAATATTCCGGTCCAGGATTATATTGAAAATATTAATCATAAAAGTAAATTAAGGATTGGTATTCCGAAAGAATATTTTGGTGAAGGTCTTAATGATGAAATTAGAACGGTAATCAATGAACAAATAAATTTTCTGATAGGAAAAGATTTTGAAATTGTTGATATTTCCCTTCCACATACGGAATATTCAATTGCGACATATTACATTTTAACTACTGCAGAATCTTCATCTAATTTAGCACGCTACGATGGAGTTAGATATGGCTATCGATCCAAGAACTCTAAAAACTTAAGCAACATGTATATGAATACCCGTTCAGAAGGTTTCGGTGCGGAAGTAAAAAGAAGAATTATGCTCGGAACGTATGTTTTATCTGCAGGTTATTACGATGCTTATTACAGAAAAGCTCAGAAGGTGAGAAGATTACTTAAGCAAGATTTCGATAATGCATTTGAAAAAGTTGATTTAATTCTAACACCAACAACACCAACAACTGCTTTTAAAATCGGAGAGAAAACCAGTGAGCCGCTAGAAATGTACTTAAATGATATTTATACAACCTCTGCAAATTTAACAGGCATCCCTGCACTGAGCATCCCAATTGGTTTCGATAAAAATGGG
>BDSW01000125.1 GCA_002898175.1 bacterium BMS3Abin04 | reverse complement strand
GCATAGGAGTTAATCCGTAAAACTGCACAAACGATCTTGCGATTGCCCAAGCTTCATGTTTAAGATAAGCTGCATCCTTCAAGCGCCAGGACTCCGGGATATAATCGTGAAAAGAACCTTCGGAAAGTGTTCCCGGCATAAGCAAACCTTTAAAAACTCCGAGGTACGGTTTCCCCGTTCCGTAGAAATCAAAGTCACCTCTATTATAATGTGTAGTTGTCCTATGCGCTTTATAAATCTCAGTGGAAATTATATTACCCATTTGTTTAGCTTCCGGGTACGTGGGATTATTGTCAAATCCTTGAAAGAGCACTAAAGTATAATTCCGCTCTCCATTCCATGCATTACTATGAATAGCGTGGAAATAATCCGCATCAAAGTTATTAGCATCTGCAACAATTTGAGAAAGAGGTAAATCATCTTGCGTTCTATTTTGTGTTCTGCTCATTCTAATATCAGCGTTCATATCCAGTAAAATATCTCTAAGAAATAATCCTTTAGATAAATTTCCTTCCGATTCCCAAAAATCCGTTGCCAAGATATGCCTGTCATCAGAATCATGACCGCCGTGACCGGGATTAATATAAATTCTTAAACTATCAAAATTTTGAGCGCTTACATGTAGTGAAAATAAAACCATTATTATTGTAATAAACTTTTTTACCATTACTATAAATTCCTATAATTAAATTTTAATCCGATACTTTCAATTCCATTAAATAGACAACACCTGAATTAGTATTGTAAACAATTTCCTTACTATCCGGCAGCCACGAAGGATAAAGCTCAATAATATCATCACTTGAAGTAAGCTGTATTTCCTTTGAGCCGTCAGCTTTAATTACGTATAAATCCGATGCGGTAAAATTGTAACCGTCATCTTTATCTTTCATACATAAGATCCATTTACCGTCGGGCGACCAGCTCGGATAATTAGCATAGCCGACTTTTACTAATATATTTCCGTCCAAATCGGAAACGTAAGTTCCCTTTCCGCCTAATGTAAACAGCAGTTTTGTTCCGTCCGGTGAAATTGAAGGCCACAAATAAATACCTTTCCCGAGCGGCTGAAGTACTTTCCTTTTGCCGTTTCGGTAGATTACAATATCTCTGTTTTCGATATCAACTTTAGGTTTCTCCCAAAATACTTCTTTTTTAAGTTTTGACTTTGTCAGGCTTAAAAGTTTCGTTTCATTCCCAAGTTTCACAAAGGCGCCTGCTTTGGTAAAATCAAGAACTTTCAATTTTCTCGTTTCAGGAATAATCACACTCTCTGTTTTATTGTTTAAATCTATTGTTGCTAATGATGTAAGTTTTCTTTTATTCACATATTTTACTTTTCTAAATAGAATTTTATTCCCATCGCCGCTGAACTTAAATTTGTATCCGGCGCCCGAATAATTATTTACATTTCGAATGTTTTTACTACCGGTATCATAATACCAGAGACCTTTATAATTGGTTGAAGTAAAAAATATCTTCGAACCATCGGGATTAGACCTGGGAAAATAAAACTGTCCTTCCGATAAAGAGGTTATCGATCGGTTGCTTAAAACACTAATAGATTGAGCATTTGCTGATGAAGCAAAAAAAAGCAAAACTAAAAAAACACTTAAACCTTTCATATACATTCCTTATTGAATATCTAATGAAGCCGAAATAATTTCGCCCTCATCCGAGTTAAATACTAATTTTGTTCCGTTGGGAGACCAAGCCGGGTTTGATGCCGAGATATTTTTACTAGCTAATAAATTGAATTCTTTTAGTGACGGTAATGCAGCAATAAATATTTTTGATTCAGTGATCTTCATCCCATCCGATTTTTCTTTTACGTAAGCAATCATTCTGCCATCCGGAGACCATGCCGGCTGCAACCCATCCTTAATTTGAATTGTCTTCCCATTTGAATTTTTTATAAATAATCCCTTTCCTTTTACTTCGTATGCAAGGTCCTCATTTACGGGAGATTTTGCGGCAAATAAAATATTGCCCGGGTTAGGGTTCTCAATCCCGGTAATTTTTCCTTGTTTAACTTTTACAAGTTTATTATCTAAGGATAAAATTAAATCGGTAGTCTCATCTCCCGGTTTTTCAGTTTTAGTAGTTAAATCGATTAAATGCATCTTCCCTTTCTTAAAGTAGAGCAATGTATTTTTATCAATAATAACCGGCGGAGATATTCTGTCTTTTGAAGAAACCAAAATAGTTATCTTCTTCGTGTTAACATCCTGCTCAACAAGCGAGTAATTTACTTTCCTTTTGTAGCCGCTTCTAACTTTTATTCTGTAGTAAATCTTCTCACCCGGTTTGCCGATTGCAAATTTAAAACCAATTCCGTTCGCATCCGAAAGCTGGGTAACAATCCGTGAAGGAAAACTATAATACCAAATCCCTTTATAATTTAGTGATGTAAAAAATATCCGTTGCCCGTCGTTAGAAAAGTTCGGATGATAAAAACGGCCTTCAGCAGTATCCGTTAAAACTTCTAAAGAGATTAGCTTTATGTTTTTTACCGGTGCAAGTTTATCGCCCTGCCCCTTTTTCGATTGGTTGGAGCAACTAAACACAGTTAATACTACAAGCGCTAAAAGACTTAAAATCGTTTTTCTTTTCATCGGCTAACCTTTAATTCATCAATGTAATTAGACAATTATTTAAACCGTATTACTTGCTGTTGTTTCTTTTCATCTTTCTTTTTCGTTTTTAACGAATCTTTATGATGGGCTTCCCAATCTCGCTCTTGAATTGATTTATATCCTTTGGGCTCTTTCTCATTTTTTTGAATATTTGTTTTATCCTTTTTTATTTCAGAAGTACTACCGGGACCGCTTTTAGAACAGCCGATCATAAAAGCTGCAACTATTAAGGAATAAAATATCCTTTTCAATTTAACCTCAAAATTTATTTTAGTAAAGTCATTTTATCCGATTTATAAAAACTTTTACCCGAAAAGTCGGTAAATACTACCCTGTAAATATAATTTCCCGAACTAACTTTTTGTCCGTAATTATCTACTCCGTTCCACACAACTTTTTGAAGCCCTGCAGAAATATTTGAAATTTCATTAAGCCAAACCAACTGACCAATTGAATTATAAATTTGAATCTTTGCATTTCCACCTGTCGGCAAGTTAAAACTTATAGTTGTAGAAGGATTAAACGGATTAGGATAGTTTTGGTTTAACATAAAACCGGTTGGAACTTTATTCCCTTCGTTATTAACAGAAACGGGTATTGCAAAAAAGCTTAAAACATCATGCATCATGCTGATTCTTTTTGATTCGGGATAGAAAGTTTCAAAAGGCACCGCAAGATATACAAGTCTGCCCGGTTTGGTGCCCGACGGGAATGTGCCGTCGAACTCAATTCCCGCTCCGCCGTTACTTATAGAAACGCCAACATATTTGAGAATATTAGTAGAACCATTCATAGCTGATATGGCATCCGGCCAATCAACATCAAAGGTTCCGTGAGTTCCATCATCGAAATCTGTTGTTTGCAAATCCGAAAATATAGAACCGCTTACAGGCTCAACGGAATAATATGTAGCATTCTGCCCGTTTGGTGCGTCGTCAATATAATTAGCTTTTAAGTACTGATGATAAAAAACCTGGTCATTGCTTCCGCCTTTCTTTTGCAAATCCCAGCCGATTTCAGAGCCTGAGACAAACAACATTCCACCCTTTTGTAAAAATCCTTTAACACTATCTTGTTCAATAGAATTAAATGTCTCGTCCGCAGTACTTTCATCACCAAGCATCCATATAACAATAGGATAAGTAGAGATGGCAATCTTACCCTTAAAAACAGCTTCGTTGGAGGTTGAAGCAAATTTATACCCGTTATTTATAATAGGGTTGGAATATTGCCTGATATAATTAAATGTATTGTGTGTATTGGATGTTCTATCGAAACCGTTAACAATTAATATTTTGGGTTTCGAGGAATTTGGTACAGCCCCCAAAACCTCGGTAGCGTTTGATGAACCCGAACTGTTAAAAGCTTCGACCTTAAAGAAGTATGCCGAATCACTGCTTAATCCTTCAACAAGAATATCGTTTTCATTTACATTAATAGGAGAGCTGAAATTTACTCCGTCCTTACTCATAAATATTTTATAACCGCTTGAATAAGTCGGTACCGAATATTGTAATCTTATAGTAGAATTATTCTCTACGGTAACTCTAAAATTCTCCGGTTTAGCAGGTACCGGTAATGTACCGCTGCCGAATTTTAAGTCAATTAAATTCCACAATTCCTGCCTGGTACCGTCATAATTTAACGCCCACATTCCAACGCCTTTTAAATTGTTGGCGATCGCCAAGTCATATTTAAGTCCAAGGCTCGAATCATTATCATACCAAAGCTGGTTCCATTGACCGTTGTTCCATCTAATCCACGGTGTATTATATTTAGTTGACCATATAACTCCATAAGTATCTGCCGACCCAACAACATCTCTATATCTTGGTGATCCGATAAAATTAATAGTTTCCGCATTTTCATTTTGACTTTTAGCAGTCCATTGCACTCCGTAATAAGGAACTCCAAGAATTAATTTTTCCGGGTTATTTTGCGTAACCGAACCGTATTGTGTTAGAATAGTATTAGTAACATTATAACTATCGCCTGTAAGCGGTGCTGTTGGTCCCGTTGTCGAACTCCAACTTCCGAAAAAATCGTAACCCATTATAAAAATATAGTCACAGCTTGCGGCTAGACCGGATAGGTCCCAGTAATTACTCCAGTTAACTGCCGGACCGGCAAACGAAACTTCTTTACCGGGGAATGCAGAATGTATCGAATCAGTTACGGTTTTAACAAAATTATTCATCAAACTGCCCCTGTCGTTCTGATAAGGACTTTCAAAATCAAGATTAATTCCGTCTAAATTATATGTGGATATTTTTGATTTAACATTGTTTATAAAGTTCTGTTTGTTTGTTTCATTCGTTAATAAACTATGTATATTATCCTTATCGAAATTAACCGCTACCATTACAACTTTTACACCATTAGAATGAGCAGCATTAATTACATCCGTCCATGGCCAGCCGGAAGGACTACTTATAGAACCGGTTCCTGAAACATTAAAGTCAAATGCGGCAATGTGGGTTAATAAATCATATCTTAAGTTATTTTTTGCACTTAAATATTCCCAATCTGGTAAATACCCGAATACAGCTTTACTAAGCTGTTTAGCAGCATTAATTTTAAGAGGAATTATTCCTTTCCCGGAAGGATCGAATTTACTTAAAGCTTTTATTTTAGGACTAAATTCCTCAGCATCCCTTTGGTGAATACTTTCATGTTCTTGAGCATAAAAAATTGAAGTTAACAAAAAAAACAGTATAACTAAGTAACGGTAATTTTTCATATTTTACTCTTTTGAATTTTTTAGAAAGAAGTAGAATTTATTATCGAATTCCAACGAGAATAATTAACTTTACAAAGACTTATTTTATAAATAACAAAGAGCAAATTACTAAATAAATTTATTTATTTTTTAGAAAAGGCATCTTATAGAAAGAAATAAAATATTCATATACTTTCAAAGCGAAAACAAGGAGATAATTTATGATTTCGGAGAAAATGGAAGCCGCATTAAACGAACAATTAAATAAAGAGTTTTTCTCTTCATATTTATATTTATCAATGGCAGCATATTTTGAAAATAAAGGTTTGCCCGGAATGGCTAATTGGATGAAGCTGCAGGCTGAAGAAGAACACCAACATGGTACAAAGTTTTATGAATTTATTATTAAAGGCGGCAGAAGAATTAAATTAACTTCTATTGAAGAGCCGAAATTTGAATGGACTTCAGCGAAAAATGCTTTTGAGGAATCTTTGGCACACGAACAATTTATAACAAAAAGCATAAACGAACTTACCGACCTGGCAATACAAGAAAAAGACCATGCGACTAAAACGTTTCTTCAGTGGTTTGTTGATGAACAACTCGAAGAGGAAGCTACGGTTCAGCAGATTGTAGAAAGTTTTAAATTAGTTTCGGATCATCCGGCAGGTCTGTTTATGCTTGATAGAGAGCTTGGACAAAGGATGCAAGGAGCTGCCGAATAATTTTTTCAGTATTATTCAATTCAGCGTTTATTTGTGAAATGAATTATTTTACTTTTTGATTTTTTTTTCGTAAAATTAAGATCTTGAAAAAATAATTTAAGTGGAGAAAACTATGTCGAGAAAATGTGAAGTTACCGGTAAAGGCCCAATCAGCGGCGGTAGCATTTCTCATGCTCATAATAATACGAAAAGAAGATTTTTACCTAATCTGCAAAAAAAGAAAATTTGGGTTAAAGAACTTAATAGATTTGTAACCGTAAAATTGAGCACAAGTGCACTAAGAACAATTGCAAAAAACGGTACCGGACAGTTAGCTAAATTAGTTAGAGATAAGAAAATCAAAGTAAAATAGAAATTTTTAAAATTAAAAAAGCTCAAATGTGAAATTTGAGCTTTTTTTATGCGTTAAATGATTTTTACTATTGCGAAATATCATTCTAACAATTCTCAATTTATCTTCGCTGTCTTCTCTTTGTTTCTACTCTTTCCCGTGATTTCTTATAACTTCTTTTCGTTAATCGAGCGTTGTCTTTTTTAGTTATTCTTTGTTGAGATTTTACAATATTATTTGATTTAACTGAAATCCCCGTTCTATTTTCAGCTCTATTATTCTGCTCAACCTTAATTTTCTGCCTTGTAGTTTTCCTTAGATTAGGTTTACTACGGCTGCTCGAATTATTTTTAACTCTACTTCTATTTCTAAAAATATCAGAACTTTCCTCGTGTTTCCCGGTTTTAACCGATCGATTATTATTTCTTGAAAATCCTCTTTTACTTATTACATCATTATCCCTCTTTCCAAAGTTACGTTCACGACTCAATTCTCTGCCGAATGATCTTTCAGTTCTTCTACTTCTAATTTTATCAACTCTTAAAGAAGATTTTCCATGTGATTTTCGGATATTGTAACTATCTGATTTCCTTACACTTCTTATTTGTTTTCCATCCGGACGAAAGACGCGAATATTATTCCCGTTTCGCATCCTGATATTATTATAGTCTCTCAGTGTAGAAACTACACGAATATTTCTTTCTCGTATTGTTATGTTTCCTCTTCTCGAAATAAATCTTCTGTCGATACCGCCGTTAATAATTCTACCGTCATTTGCATAATAATTAGTCCTGTATTTAGTCCTGTTAAAAATTCTATAGTTGTAATTATTATTTACAAAATAGTAATTGACATTTCTGTTGCAGAAGTTTCCGTATCGAACAAAATGCCAGTACCTGTAATTCGTTCTCCAGCCTAAGCTGAATCTGATTCCGAAATTAATATCAAACACAGCATACGGTGAGAGCGGAGCCCAGCCGATATAATTATCGTTATATCTCCATTCAACCCATGCAGGGGCCCATTCGTAGCCGGGAAGCCAAATCCAGCCGTAGTAATCGTCGTAATACCACCTGCCGTAATGATAAGTCGCCCAGCCGAAAGGTTCGTAAGATTCCCAATACCAGCCGTCTCTAGTCCAAGACCACCTCCCTATTGTATAAGGCTGCCAATCATAATTAACAAATGTAGGACGCCAAGCTAATACTCCTTGATCAATCTCTATCCATTCACCGTATGGTGCAAGAGTAGAATAGAAATAATTAAAATTCACCTCATTGCCGTAATAATCCGCATTGGTCTTTGAAACGGAGATAAATGCAAATAATATGGATAAAATAATTAGCTTTTTCATGATACACCTCGTGTTGTTTCATCTCAAGTTATTCAATAGATGTGCCATCATTTTTTGTTAGATTTTAAGTTGATTTAACAACATTTTTAATCTTTATGTGCAAAATTTAGGACAGCCTAGAAGGTTATTATGCACACTAGTTAACTGCAAATTTTTTATATTTATGCCTCAATTAAATAAAAGAATGAGATTGTTAAACTAACCGGGATTTATTATTATGAAAATTGCCAAACTGCTTTTTATTGTCTTATCCGTTTTCCTGCTATTTTCTTGCAGTAACAATAAAAGTAAAAATGAAAACAAGGAAGTGGAAATGCTGAAACATAAAATTGCACAATTTGCTCCGACTAAAATCCAGTATGAAGAAAAACTTTTAAACGATAGACAAAAAATTGTAGTTCAAAAATTATACAAAGCTTCAAAAATAATGGACAGTTTATTTCTTGAGCAGGTTTATTCTAAAAATTTAGAAATCAAAAAGAAATTGGAAAGCTCCAAAAGTGAAGTGGATAAGCTGACGCTAGAATATTTCAACATGATGGCAGGTCCGTTTGACAGATTAGACCATGACAAACCGTTTTACGGGAACAGTCCGAAACCTCTTGGTGCAAATTTTTATCCCGAGGATATGACAAAAGAAGAATTTGAAAATTGGATAAAAGAACATCCGGATGATGAAAAAGCTTTTACATCCGAAGTAACCGTTATTAGAAGAAAGGACGGGAAATTAGTTGCTATTCCCTATTCCGTTGAATATAAAAACAAACTTGAAAAAGCCTCTGCTCTTTTGCGCGAAGCTGCAGAATATGCGGATAACCCGTCGCTGAAAAAATATTTGAAATTACGAGCTGATGCGTTTTTATCCAACGATTATTACAAAAGCGATATGGCTTGGATGGATTTAAAAAATTATGAAATAGAAGTAGTTATTGGTCCGTACGAAGTTTATGAAGATGCCCTATTTAACTATAAGGCTTCGTTCGAATCTTTTTTAACAATTGTAGATCCGTTGGAAACACAGAAGCTTAAAAAATTTGCCAGCTATCTTCGCGATATGGAAAAGAACTTGCCGATACCTGATAAATATAAAAACTTTGAAAGAGGTTCGGAATCACCGATAGTTGTAGTACAGGAAATTTATTGTGCGGGAGATGCAAATGCCGGGGTTCAAACGTTGGCATTCAATCTTCCCAACGATGAGCGTGTAAGGAAAGCAAAAGGTTCTAAAAAAGTAATGCTGAAAAATATCCACGAAGCAAAATTCAACAAATTGTTGATACCGATTGCTGAAAAAGTTTTAGACCCCGCACAACTTAAGTATGTCACTTTTGAAGGATTTTTTACTCATACACTTATGCACGAAATGTCCCACGGTATTGGTCCCGGCTTTATTACCGTTAACGGGCGTCATACCGAAGTTAAGAAAGAATTAATGGAAACATATTCAACACTCGAAGAAGGTAAAGCAGATATTTTAGGAATGTATAATAATATTTTTATGATTGAAAAAAACGTATTACCTAAAAAGTTTGAAAAGGAAATCTGGTCGACTTTTTTAGCCGGGATCTTCAGGTCGGTAAGATTTGGAGTTTCCGAGGCACACGGCGGCGACAATGCAATTATTTATAATTACCTGTTGGAAAAAGGCGGGTACGAATTCAACGCAAAGACACAGAAAGTACATGTAAATTTTGATAAAATTTATCCTGCCGTTAAAGATTTGGCTAATAAAATTTTAACTATCCAAGCTACAGGTAATTATAAAGCGGCTAAAGAAATGATTGCAAAATATGCAGTAGTCTCTCCGTCGATGAAAATATTGATTTCCAAGCTAACGGATTTGCCGGTAGATATTAGACCGATATTTCAGATTGATAAAAAATAATTAATTATTGCAAAAGTCATTCGCACAGCGGTATTAATTATAATTTGTATAATTCAAAATGCTAAATATAATTTATCAAGTTAAAAATAAGACTGCACATTATATGGTAAAATATAATTGATCCCATTTTCGCATTTTTGATAATCTAAATTGATCAAATATTTTTTTGCATCAGGATAAAGTTCACTAAACTTTTTTAATCCGATTATATCGGCTCGTTTTAATTTTAATTTATATTTTATTTCAACAGCTGTTTGTTTGTGCACATAATCTAATATTAAATCAACTTCATGTTTATTTTTATCCTGCCAATATTTTAACTGGTTTTCCTTTACCCCGCTCTTTAATATTTCCGAGATAATAACGCTTTCCAAAAGAATTCCTTTATCATTTCTCAAATCTACATTATTAAAATTGTTTATAAAATAATTTCTAACTCCATTATCAATGAAATATATTTTAGGAATTTTAACAAGCTCTTTATTCTTATTTGAATAAAAGGGTCTAAGAATAAGTGTTATAAACGTTTCTTTCAAAATCCCAATATGGTTTTTTACTTCATTAAATTTTAAAGAACTGATTTGTGCAATTTCTTCATATTTTATTTTTCTTCCATGATTAACAGCTAAAAATTCAATTATCTTTTTTACTTCCAGAATTTTTTTAATATTTAGGTATTCAATCAAATCCCTTTTGACATATAAATCAAATATACTTTCTAAAACTTCAATCTTCCGTTTATTACTCGTTTGTAAAGCCACTTCCGGGTAACCGCCGTAAACTAAAAACTGTTCCCAATAGCTTTGTAAGTTATTCACCAGTTTATTAAGTCCACTCCCATTTATCGTTTTTAAATTTGAGAGAGATTCTATTTCATTAACTGCATTTTTGAATCGCAAATATTCTGCAAAATCCAACGGATATATGTAAAATATTCTTTTCCTGCCGGCTAAGGATTCTTGTACATTAGATTTTATTGTTAAAGATGAAGAGCCGGAAGCATATATTTTAATATTAGGGTAGTTATCATAAAGATTCTTCATCACTAAAGTTAATTCAGTATATCTTTGAAATTCATCTAGTAAGAGGTAATACTTTTCTTTTTGATTTATTTTATATCCATTTAGTTTTAAATAATTAATTAGCTTTTCTAAAGAAGAAATTTTCTCGTGATTTGAATAAATGTCCAAATCCAGATACATAGTATGAAAATTTTTTGATAATTCATCGTAAAGCGCTTTTAATAATGTAGTTTTCCCAACTTGTCCCGCACCAATTAGAATAACAATTTTGTTTGTTACTTTTTGCGACAAAAGCTGTTTAAATACTTTCCTTTCTATCATTCTAAAATTCCTCATATATTAATTTTAGATTAATCTAAAATCACACTAAATAATATTTTAGTTTAACTAAAATTTTCGAAATGTCTAATTGTTAAATTAATGTGAGTCAGTTATTAATTGTAATTTTTTGGGTCAGCAATAAAAAGTTGTGAAATAATAGCTGATATTTCCCCGGTATATTTGTGCTTAACTTAGCGAATCCCTCCACGGCGGGTAAACAGGAGATTCGCTTTACAAATTAATTCTTTTGTTCTAATGGTTGAGTTGCTTTTTCCTGACACTTCTCAAAAAATCCTCAACACCATGAACAATTTGACGGGCAACTGCCTTCCTAAATCTTCTACTCATTAACTTCATTTCACCGGACGGATTGGAGATAAATGCTGTTTCTACCAGGACATTCGGAATTTCCGTAGAAGAGTTAAGCGTAAAATTAAAACTGCCGATATTCCCGAAAGGTTTAAGTTTTAACTTTAACATTCTTTTATAAATAAACTGCGAAAGCGGTCGGAAGCAGATATGCTTGTAGTATGTACTTGTACCTGCAGCCTTAACCGGATCAGCGGACATTCCGGCAGAGTTTGCATGAATGCTGATTAAAATATCCGCACCCGAATTTAAAACGGTTTTTAGCCTTTCACTATTTAAAGAATATCCATCGGAATTCCTTGTAAGAATTACTTTTGCTCCTTTTGCTTCTAAAGCTCTTTTTAAATCCTTTGCAATTTTTAACGTTACATCCTTTTCTAATAATCCCGTTGCACCGAGCGCCCCTTTGTTTCGCCCGCCATGACCGGCATCGACGGCAAATTTTAATCTATTAATTCTTAAGCTTTTAGGCTGATGTTTTATCTTGATAATAAGATTATTTCCTCTGTAACTTATTCCATATCCCCACACCTGTTTATGAACAGGTTCAACAACAATTCTAAAATGTTCTTTCCCTATTTGCTCGTAGTTAACATTTTTAATTTCTACGGAATTTAAGCGCTGAGTAATCCAATTGCTGTTTGAGACGGCTCCGTATAAATCAATTATTATTCTTGTAGGATCAACTTCCTGGTGTGTGGAGTATGGAATTTTCTCATTAAGATTTACCTGTAAATAATCATACTTCTTATCGCCTGTAATACTCCAAGAACCTGTAAGTGTTTTAGGAATTGGTGTTCCAACAGGTAATAATTCAACTTGGTCTTCAGGAATCCAAGCTTCAAGATTTTGGGCAAGTTTTACTCTATATTGATTTCCTATTTTACCATTAATTTTCAACTTTATCCCGGGCTGCAAGAAACTTAATTTTGCCCCGCCCAACCTATTTGTTCCCAAACCGTAATTAAGATATGGTCTATCCCCTTTTGTAGTTCCTACTCTAGGGAAAATACTTGGGGAAAAAGATACTTCCGCTTTGGTCTGCTTTTCCGCAACATATCCTTCTTGGTTCTTCAGTTTAAACGTTACCGGTTGATTTGATAAATCATCCGTATCTTTCACTTTATATGACCCGGTATAGA
>BDSW01000124.1 GCA_002898175.1 bacterium BMS3Abin04 | reverse complement strand
ATTAATCTTTGTACATGCAAAGACAAAGCAAGATAGCGCTTCGGGAAAAGCTGATTGGGAATGGATTAGGAAAGTTAAAGAGCATGTATCAATTCCTGTAGTAGGGAATGGTTCTGTCTTTTCACCGGAAGATGCAAAACAAATGCTGGATGAAACCTGTTGCGATTCGGTGATGATTGCCAGAGGTGCGCTTGGAAATCCGTTTATATTTAAACGCTTTAATACGCTTATGGAAAAAGGTTATGATCCGGGTTTGCCTGAAATTGAAGAAATAAAATTAGTTGCATTAAAACATATCGACCTGTTAATTAGAGAATATGGTGAAATTAGCGGTGTAGATAAAGCAAAAAAACATATTATCTGGTATATGAAAAATTCAATTGGTATTAGAAATTTATTGGATGAAATATTTCTAATCCATACTAAAGAAGAATTAGTCGAACTATTAATTTTTCATACGGAAAAAATTCAAAAAAAATTATATCAAGAAGAAGATTTAAATATTTATCAACAAAAATTTAATAACAGGGTACTCTTTTGGTTATTAGAGAGTGAAAAGTTAGAAAAAGTTTCTAACGTTACATCTAAATTAGTATTGTAATGTTGCATTTTTATAGGATTTAATTTGAACAACCAAATTTATATTGTATTATATGAATTAAATTAAAGAGCAAAGCTTTTTTAATGTGAAATTTGTTTTGTTTCGGGAATATTACAATACTTTTTAATCTCACGAAATAACCGCTTTTTCTTGATTTTTAGTACCCTGTAAAAGGGAAATAATGAGAAAAGAAATAATTATTAATTCTTCCACTCTTCAAAACCGTGTTGCAATTACGGAAGATGGTGTCTTAGCCGATTTTTTTGTAGACAACCCGGAAAGAGGGAAGATGGTAGGAAATGTTTATCTGGGTAAAATTGCCAGAGTCCTTCCGGGAATTCGCGCCGCTTTTGTAAATATAGGTCTTAAGCACGATGCTTTTTTACACTTTTCGGATATCGGCGATACCTTTGAAGCATTACAAAGTCTTTTAGAGGATGAAGAAGTTAATCTGGATGATGAAGATAGCGAAGAAAACGATAGTGCAGAAAACGAAAAGAGACGTAGAGCAAAAGTAATTAGGCAAGTTCCGAAATTGCACAAAGGACAAGAAATGCTTGTGCAAATTATTAAGGAACCTGTAGAAAATAAGGGCGTTCGAATTTCCACAGCCATTTCAATACCCGGCAGGTTTTGTGTGCTTTTACCATTCGATAACAAAATCGGAATTTCTAAAAAGATTGCTGATTATAGAGAGCGAAGGAGGCTAAAACAAATAGCTAAAAGTATTTTGCCGGATAATTATGGTCTGATAATCCGAACAAACGCTAAAGAGCAAGAAGAAAATGCTATTGCAAGTGATTTGAAGTTTTTATTGAAAACATGGAATACTTTGGAAGAAGCAACGAAAAATAGAAAACCCCCGGCGCTACTTTACAACGACGTAAGCACTACAATTAGTGTTATAAGGGATTTGTTTTCGCCGGATGTATCCAGAGTATTTATCGATTCGAAAAAGATTTACAGAGAAATAAGGGATTATGTCGAATTTATTCAACCGGAATTGATTGGTAGAATTCAGTTATACAAAGAAGATCAGCCGATTTTTGACGCATTTAAAATTGAAGAGCAGATTAAAACACTTTTAGGCAGAAGAGTTCCCTTACCCAGTGGCGGTTATATTATTATTGAACATACCGAAGCAATGAGTGTGATAGATGTTAATAGCGGTAGATATGCAGCTAAGAAAGAACAAGAACTAAACTCGCTAAAAACCGACTTGGAAGCTTCCAGGGAAATTGTACGGCAATTGCGTTTAAGGGATATCGGCGGTTTAATAGTTGTCGATTTTATTGATCTTGAAGACGATAAAAATAGGAAGAAAGTTTATGATGAATTGCGTAAGGAATTTAAAAAGGATCGTGCCAAAATTGCAATGCTTCCAATGACCGATTTCGGATTAATGCAGATAACCCGGCAGCGGATTGGATCCAATTTGGTTCAATCAATGTACGAACCCTGTCCTTATTGCGGCGGAACCGGTTTGTTAACAAAGAAATCAAATTTGGTTCACGATTTTGAGGAGTGGTTAAAGAAATATAAAAATGAAGGTAAAGCTAAAAGTTTAACTTTAACTGTTCATCCCTCTTTAGGCAGAAAACTTAAAGACGGTAAAATAAGTTTGTTAACAAAAATGCAATTCAAAAATTTTATTAGAATAAAGCTTGTAGAAGATGAGAAAATGAGTCCTCAAATATTTGAAATCAGAGCAACGAAAACCAGTGAATTATTAAATTAATTTTTAATCTGATTGAGTTTTATCTTAGTATTTGAGTGATTAGCTGATTTTAACATTTCTAAAATGTTCTATCCAAAAAATATGAATTTTTCGTAATTTTCTTCCTATAGAATTTAGATATTTTTAAAACCTATAAGTGAGCAGGTAATGAAAAAAACAAAATTATTCGATGTTCATGAAAAACTGGGAGCCAAAATAGTTGACTTTGCAGGATATTTAATGCCTGTTCAATATTCTTCAATTATTGCTGAGCATAAAACCGTTAGAAATTCTGTGGGAGTTTTTGACGTTTCTCACATGGGAGAATTTAAAGTAAAAGGTGAACATGCTTTGGATTTGATTCAATTTGTTACTGTTAACAATGCATCTAAACTTGTTATTGGGCAAGCTCAGTATTCGGCAATGTGCTATAATGGTGGAGGGATTGTTGATGATTTACTTGTTTATAAGTTGGATGAAAATGAATATATGCTTGTTGTCAATGCGTCTAACATAGAAAAAGATTTTAATTGGATCAAAGAAAACAATAAATTCGATGCGGATTTAACAAACGAAAGCGACGAGTATTCTCTTATAGCGGTTCAAGGACCAAACTCGAGGAAAGTACTGGAGAAAATTTCAGACAAACCGATTGATATTGAATTTTATCATTTCTTCAAAGCAAAAATTAACGGTATTGATATGATTGTTTCGCGTACCGGATATACCGGCGAGCTTGGGTTTGAGCTTTATTTCAAAGGTGACGAAGCAGCTGCTGTTCAATTGTGGAATGCAATTTTTGAAGCCGGGAAGGAATTTGATATTCAACCTGCAGGATTAGGAGCCCGTGACTCGTTAAGGTTGGAAATGGGTTATTGCCTTTACGGAAATGATATTGACAAAACAACAAATCCTTTAGAAGCCGGTTTGGGTTGGATAACCAAATTGAAAAAAGGTGATTTTATTGCTCGCGATGTTCTGCAGAAAGTTAAAGAAGAAGGACTGAAACGGAAACTAGTTCCAATGATATTAACCGAAAAAGCATTTCCCCGTCACGGATATAAAATTTTTAAAGATGATAGTGAAGTTGGAATAGTAACTAGTGGTACAATAAGTCCCGTTTTGGAAAAACCGATTGCTCTTGGTTATGTAGCAAAAGAATTTGCGAAAGAAGGGGAAAGTGTAGATGTTCAGATAAGGAATAAAAACCATAATGCTGAAATAGTTAAATTACCATTTATCCGTAAATAGGATGAAAATACATACAATTTTTTCCAGAGTAGGTGTTGATGAACTTTATTTTACATCAAGAACGACAGTAGTAATTGATGTACTTAGAGCATCAACAACAATTCTTGCCGCTTTAACAAATAAGGCGAGAGAAATTATTCCCGTCGATAGTTTCGAATTTGCCATAAAAGTTTCCGGCAGCGCTTTCAGCGGTCAAACTTTGTTAGGCGGAGAAAGAAACTCAAAAAAAGTTGATGGATTTTTACTTGGAAATTCACCTTTAGAATATTCGGAAGAAATAGTTAAGGGAAAATCGATAATTCTATATACATCAAACGGTTCCAAAGCTATTGTGAAAGCAAGGTATTCTAAAAATTTATTTATTTGCAGTTTTAATAATATTGAAAGTATTGCTAATCGACTTGTAGAATTAAATAATGATTTTACAATTCTCTGTGCCGGGGCAAATAAGCAATTTAGTTTGGAAGATGCAGTTTGTGCCGGGAATTTAATTTTGCTTATGAAGCAGAAAAGCAGTTTGTTAAAATTTTCTGACGCTTCTAAGGCAGCAATGGTGTTATATGGTAATTATAAAAAAGATATTGAAAATATGTTAAGAAATGCTTGTCATGGTAAAGAATTAATAGACTTAGGGTTTGAAGAGGATATTCGTTTTGCTTCTCGAATAAATAGTTGTTTCACAATACCATATTTCAAAAAGGGGGTTCTTAAATCACTCGCAATATAAATTAATTCATTTTCATTTTTTATTAGAGTATATGGCAGTTAAGAAAAAAAATAGTAAGCCGAAAAGAATAAATACAAATGTAGAGTTGTTAGTTTCGCCACAGCAAAAAAAGAAAATTTTAGGAATACTTTTAATGGCATTTGCGCTAATTGTATTTTTAAGTATTCTCTCGTATTCCAGGTTTGACGAAGCAAATTTGGGCTCTTTTTTCGGAGATATGTTTAAAATATTTTCTTCCGATTCGGAATTTGTGCACCGCGCTGCAAGTACGCATAATTGGCTTGGGCTGTTCGGCGCTTATATCTCTTATTTTTGTATAAATCTTACTATTGGGTACTTCTCAATTGTATTCCCAATAATTATTTTTATTTGGGGCTTGGCGGTTCTAAAAGATTCGGATTATAAAGTATCGGCATACTTGTCGAATTTTCTTTTAGTTGTCGGGTTCATTATTGCTGCATTTTTTGGGATGCTGCAGAATACGCCTCAACCGGGTATGCTTACCGGAATACATGAACTATCCGGAAATATCGGCACATTTCTGGGAATTGGGTTAGGAAGACTTTTGGGGACATTGGGAAGTTCCGTTTTCTTAATTGCCTTGTTATTGGTTGCAATTTTATTTGTTTTTGATATTCCGTTCGATAAAATTTTTACATCCATTTCAAAGTTTTTCAAAGAAGGTTTGACTGATCCCGAAACTGTTCCGGCAGGCAGTAATTTAGCTCGAAAAAAATCGGCGACAAACTTAAAAGCTATCAAGAAATTAGGAAAGAGAAAACAGAAAAAGAAGATTTTTAGTAAACATACTTTGGAAGATAATTTAGCTGTTGAAGAAAATAAGGATAGTGAGACTACAATTAGAATCGTTAGGAAAGATCAGCTAGACGATACTGATAATTCACAAGTCGATCCGGAAATGATTGTCAATCAATCTAAATCGCTTAGCAAAGAAGAAGATAAAATTAATTTACAGCAGCAAATTTATGAAGATGAAGAGAAACTTCCGGATCAATGGGAAGAGGATATTCATTATAAATTTCCACCTCTTTCTTTGCTTGAACTAAGAGAAGACGAAAGTGTACAAATTTCGGAAGATGAGTTAAAGCATAATGCTGAATTATTGAAAGAAAAACTTAAACTTTTTGATATTGATATTGAAGATATTTCCGTTACTCCCGGACCTGTTGTAACCCAGTACGAAATTGTTCCTGCTCCGGGCGTAAAGATTAGTAGAATTGTTAGTCTTGAGCACGATATAGCATTGGCTCTGGCAGCGCGCGGCATAAGAATTATTGCTCCAATCCCCGGCAAAAGTGCAATAGGTGTGGAAATACCGAATGCAAAATCTGCAATAGTCAGTGCCAGATCTGTTCTTACTAAATTAAAAGATATTAAAGCGGAATTACCGATTGCGCTTGGAAAGACAATTATTGGGGACGTTTATATTACAGACTTAGCGATAATGCCTCACCTTCTTATTGCCGGTTCTACCGGTTCCGGTAAGAGTGTGGGAATAAACATGCTGATTAATAGTCTTATTTATTCTAAACATCCGTCGGAAGTAAAATTTGTTATAACGGATCCTAAGAAAATTGAGCTGTCGTTTTATAAAAAATTAAACAAGCATTATTTGGCTGTATCACCTGATTTAAATGAAGAAATTATAACGAATCCTCAGAATGCTCTATTGGTTTTGAAATCCGTAGAAATTGAGATGGAACATAGATACGATAAACTTGCAAAAGCCGGAGTAAGGAACATTGTAGATTATAATAAAAAAGTCGCTAATCCGAAAATAAAACCCGCAGATACCGACAAAATGAAGCATTATAAATTACCATATATCGTGGTTATTATTGATGAACTTGCGGATTTAATGATGACTTCAGGCAAGGAAGTGGAAGCTCCAATAGCTCGGCTCGCTCAATTGGCACGCGCTGTCGGCATTCATTTGGTCGTTGCTACACAGCGACCGTCGGTAAATGTTATTACCGGTGTAATTAAGGCAAATTTCCCTGCTAGAATTGCATATCAAGTAGCTACAAAAATTGATTCAAGAACCATCCTTGATATGAACGGTGCGGAACAATTGCTCGGTAGAGGCGGTATGCTGTTTTTACCGGGAGGACTTCCTAAACCGATTAGGATGCAGAATGCCTTTATTTCCACCGATGAAGTTGAAAAAGTGACAAACTTCATATATACACAAACAGGATTTTCAAAACGATATTTATTACCTTCACTTGTTGAAAAGAAACAATCTGCGGGAGGAAGTTTACTTGAATATGATCCTATGTTTGAAGATGCAGCCAAAGTTATTGTTAGACATCAGCAAGGTTCCGTTTCGCTGCTTCAGCGAAGATTAAAATTAGGATATTCCAGAGCAGCAAGGATAGTCGATCAATTGGAAGAAGCGGGTATTGTCGGTGTTTCCGAAGGCAGCAAAGCAAGAGAAGTATTGGTTGAAAACGAAGAACAGTTAGAAACTATTTTGAGGTCGTTGTAATGTTAAAGAATTTAATATTGCTGTTTCTGTCTTTAACTATTTCTATTCTTGCACAAACACCTCAGGAACTGGTTAGTGAAGTTCAAAAGAAATTTGATACTGTTGAAGATTTAAGTGCGAATATTACAACATTTTCTAATGGTGTAAAAAAAATAGAAGGGAAGTTTTATTATAAAAAACCGGATATGTTTAGAATTGACGGCAAAGAAATGTCTATTGTGAACGATGGTAAGACAGTTTGGAATTATAATAAGAAATTAAAAAGAGTAGTAATAAATTATACTTCCGATAATCCCTCTATCTTTTCACTTAAAAAGATAATTACTGACTATCCGTCAAAATGTAAAATTGAAAATGTGACACCGGACAAAAGCAAAGGAAATAACTTAATTAAATTAGTTCCCTTGCAAAATAAATTGAATTTCAGATATGCCGTTTTGAGAATTACAAAAGAAAAATTGATAGACCGTTTGGAAATAGTTACCGTTAACGGTAATAAAATTATATTTAAATTTAAAAATATTAGAATAAATCAAAAATTATCCCAAAAATTATTTTCGCTAAAACCTGAAAAAGGAATTAAAATTATTGACCTCAGATAACAAAAAATACGGTATCAAAAGAATTTTGAGTATTATTCTGCCAATTATTTTGATGCTTCTATTTCTGTATTTAGCATTCAATAACATTAATTTTGGAAATGTTCTAAATATTATTACGCATATCTCAATGTTTTGGTTTTTTATTTTCCTGTTAACCTGGTTCTTTTCTCACCTTATTAGAGCTTATAGATGGAGAGTGATAATTCATTCTGTAAAACCGGATACTTCAATACTGAATTTGTTGGGTGCTATTTTCGTCGGTTATGGTGTTAACTGTGCGGTTCCAAGGCTCGGAGAACTATACCGACCTTTATTTTTAGGCAGATGGGAGAACATTTCAAGAACATCCATGATTGGTACTATAATTGTAGAAAGAGTAATAGATTTTTTAATATTGGGAATTTCAATTCTGGTAAGCGTAATAATTTATCCGGGTAATTTGTTCTCTGAATTTTCTTGGTTAAAGTCGGCATTAGGTTTAATGTTTACCGGTATTTTTGCTGTAATAATTTTTCTTTATCTTTTAGTTAGATTTAAAGAAAAGTTTTATAATGTAATAATTTCTTTTGTAAGTAAAATTTCGGAAAAAATTGCAGATAAACTAGCCGAGGTTTTCCATTTATTAATTGACGGTTTCTCAAGTATAAAAACTCTGGGATCTTTGCTCTCAATTATTTCATTAAGTGTTATTATGATGCTTTTATATGGATTCACATCTTACATTGGATTTTTGATGCTTCGAATGAATGATATTCAACCTGTAACTTATGGTATGGCATGGGTTCTTATGACGATAAGTGCATTCGGCGTTATTATTCCAACACCCGGGGCAACAGGTTCTTATCATTGGATTACAAAATCTGTTTTAGTCGGATTGTTCAACTTCGGCAAAGATATAAGTAGTGCGTTTGCAATACTTACTCACCTTATCACTTACATAATGTTTATTCTTACTGCAATATTTTTTGCTTTTTTTATTAACAAAAAACAAGCTAAAAAAGGCGGACTCACGGTTGATTTTTTGAGTGCGTTTAAAGCTAGGACGGCTGAAGAATGAAAAAACTTGTTATTGTTTTTATTTTAACATCATCTTCTATTTTTGCGCAGATTGATATTACCGGCGGAATGGGAATAAATATGGTTTATTCATCTTCTTTTACGGATTATGTTAATAATAATTTTGCACAAGCCGATCCGTTGCCATCGTTTAAAAGTACGGGAGAATTTTTTATAGAAGCCGATTACACTTTGAAACAGAACTTTCAGATTGGAATGGAGTATTCTTTTTCTCTTTTTTCGTATAATACGCCTTTATTAGGCGGTTCCTACGAGATTTCATATACTCATTATAAACCGTCTTTATTGGCATACTATGTAATTTCGGGAGAAGGATATAAAATTAAATTTGGAGGGGGAATAGGCTATAGATATGTTTCTTTAGACGAAAGAATTTTAGGTGCAACAAACTATTCTACATCGGGATTCGGTCTCTTGTTAAGAATGCAGGGTCACACGTTATTAAGTGGAAATTTATATGCTAATATCGGCGGTGATCTGCGAAATGATTTTTTAGGTGAAATACAAAATTCAAATAATGGTCAGAACTATAATCTTAATTCATTATCAGCCGGTATTAGGCTTGGTATTTCTTATTCTTTTTAAGAGGTTAATGTGTCAATTATTGAAGCTATATTTTTAGGTTTAATTCAAGGACTAACTGAATTTTTGCCAATCAGCAGTACAGGTCATCTTACTGTTACCGGTAAATTATTGGGTTTAATTTCGTCAGATAAACCAGAACAGTGGACGGCGTTCATTGCTGTAATTCAACTCGGTACTTTGCTTGCAATCCTAATTTACTTTTGGAATGACTTGTGGCATATTTTAATTGATTTTTTGAAAGATAATTTTTCTCACAGAAGGAAATTTTCAGAGCAGACCTTTAATTCAAAAATGGGGTGGTATATAATAATCGGCTCAATTCCGGTTGTAATTATCGGACTTGGATTTAAAGATGCAATTGAAGGAGCTTTCACAAAAAATCTTCAAGTTATCGGTATTAGTTTAATTGTTTGGGGAATTGTTTTAGCAATCTCGGAAATGGTTGGAAAGTTTAAGAAGGGATTAAAAGAGATAACTTGGTTAGATGCTTTAATAATCGGCTTTTTTCAATCGCTTGCACTTATACCGGGTTCTTCGCGTTCCGGTACAACAATTACCGGGGGACTATTTTTAGGTCTTAAACGCGAAACCGCCGCAAGATTTTCATTCCTTTTAAGTATTCCGGCTGTTTTAGGAAGCGGACTATTACAATTTTACGAAGCCTTGAATTTTATCGATTTTTCCGGGTTAGTTAATTATGCAGTAGCTACTCTTGCTGCCGCAATAAGCGGCTATCTGGCAATAGGATTTTTATTGAAGTTTTTAAGAACGAACACAACTTATGTTTTTGTAGTTTATAGAGTAATTATTGGTTTGGCAATTTTATTTTTATTATACTTTAATATTCTTCAAAATTGAATAAAAAATGAAAAAAAGTATTGTGCTATTTTTTGTGCTCCTTTCTTTTTGGGGGTGTACGAAAAATAACAAAAAAGTAAATACAGGATTAAATAAAATAGAGGTTAAAGTGAAAGACTTAATGAGCTTAAATGAAAACGAAAAACTAATAGCAACAATAAAAACCAATATGGGTAATATAGAGATTGAACTCTTTGCCAATGATGTACCAAAGACTGTAGAAAATTTTGTTGGTCTGGCACTTAAAGGTTATTACAACGGAATTATTTTTCATAGAGTTATTGATAATTTTATGATTCAAACCGGAGACCCCACAGGAACGGGAAGCGGTGGAGAAAGTTTTTGGGGAAATAAATTTGAAGATGAATTTAAACCACATCTTAAGCACGACCAGCCGGGAATACTTTCTATGGCTAATGCTGGTCCGAATACAAACGGAAGTCAATTTTTTATAACATTAGTTCCTACTCCGTGGCTCGATGGTAAACACAGCATATTTGGAAAAGTTGTTAACGGGATGGATGTTGTTGAAAAAATTGGTAAAGTGCAAATTTCAAAACCTTTCGACAAACCTCTAAAAGATGTAGTAATGGAAGAGGTAACTATTAGTAAAATTTGAGGGTTATTCAAATTAGTTTTTTCTTCTACATCTAATCTTTTGTACAACAAGTTGTTAAAGGTGCTGTTATAAGTGAATTCTCGAACGGAAAATAAAAATGCTCTTTCAATTTATTCATTAAGCAATAATCTTTCTGCTAAAAAAATACTGCCGATTTATTTCTTTTTCGGGGTAGATATGTACGCTATTGATGAAGTAGTAAAAACTCTGGAATCGGTAGTTTCGCCTTTAATTACATCAGATTTTGATAAAGATATAATTCGTGTCGAGAAAAAACAAAGGATATCCGAAATTCTGGATATGGCTTATGCTTTCCCGTTCGGATCCGGTCGTAAATTAATGATTGTTAAAAACTTTGAGAATATAAGTGATAAGAAAGAGTTTTTATCGTATGTAGAAAATCCTTCTGAAACTACTATTTTAGTTTTAATTCAAAAAGGGAAAATAACTAATTTAAAATCTGTGCCGTATAATTTATTAGCCGAAAGGAAATACCTTTTTGAAGCAAAAGAACTGAAAGGTACTGATCTAATTAAATGGGCTATTTCAAAAGCAAATAAGTTGGATATAAAATTATCTTCTGAAAATGCTTATGCACTAGTAGAAATTGTGGGTGAAGATAAATCGTTATTAGAAATGCATCTCAATAAATTTATAAATTATCTTGGAAAAAACAAGGAACTTACGTTTGAAACAATTAAAAAATTATCTTCTTTAACAAAGGAGTATAATATTTTTAATCTACAAGATGCTCTTGGACGCGGGGAAGAAGCAAAGGCGCTGCAAATTGTCTTCAATCTTCTTAATACCGGGCAAGACTTAACAATGATAATTTCTATGTTAACAAAATTTATTTCGGTTATTGCACAGTCAATTGAATTAGATATGAGAAAAATTCCCGATAATAATGCAGCAAAAGCAATAGAAGTTTCCGTTTACTATTATAGAAAATGTAAAAACGCAAAGTTCTTCAGGGCGGAAAATAGGCTGTTTAAAGCTGCCGAAGCGCTTTTTAATGCAGATTTAACACTTAAAACAACTTCTGCAGACAATAAAACAATTGGTGCGAAACTTATTTCCGAAATGATGAATTAAATGAAATAACTTCTTAATTTTTGATATGGATTACATTTTTTGTTTTTATTCATAATAAAGCTAAAATCATTTATAAAATTTGAAACAATTCTAATCTTAAGTGAGTATAAAAAACATTGAAAAATAATTTAAAAGATCTTACTGACGAACAACTAATAAAAGAATTTCAAGATAACAATACAGTTGATGCTTATGAACTTTTAGTCAAACGTTTCAAAGATCCTTTAATGAATTATGTTTTTAGATTTGTAGGAAATAAAGATGTAGCCAGCGACATTGTTCAAGATACGATGATTAAGTTTTATTTGAACAAAGATTCCTATAAATCGTTTGCAAAATTTTCAACATGGATTTACACAATTGCCGGAAATTTAGCTCGTAATGAACTTAAAAGGAGAAAACGAAGGGTAATATTTTCATTAAATAATCACGACGATGATCAGGAGCTTCAGGTTGAGGATAAATCGTTTGTAGCTCCCGATAGAGCAACAGATAATTCTATAAGTCGTGAAATGGTTGAAAAAGCTTTGAAAAAAGTAAAACCCGTATACAGAGAAGTTGTCGTTTTAAGAGATGTACAAGGATTATCTTATGAAGAAATTGCAGAAATTACTGAATTATCAATCGGTACTGTAAAATCAAGGATAAACCGGGGACGTAAACAATTGCAAAAATTATTAAAAAATATTTACAAAGGGTAATAGATGAACAAAAAATTCTACAATGAAGATTCTGAACATCAAGAAATAATTAAACTGCTCAAAGATCTTCCTAAAGTGACCGCATCGGACAATTTCGAGTTCAATCTGATGACTCACATTAACAACAAAAACTTTAAAATTAAAAGTGAGCAAAAGCAATCTAACTTTTTCTGGGTTCTCGTCCCCGCTACCGGTTTGGTAATTTCCGCAGTCGTTATATTCTTTGTATTTTTCAATCAATCAAATGAATTTAATCTATTGTTACAGGAACCTGCAAAGATAATGGGTTCCGTTAATAATAATGATTATCCGAAAAATTTAAACGATGTAATTTTGGATCAAAAGCCGTTAGGAAATTCTTATGCCGGTGCAGTTTCAAAAAAGAAGAGTGCAACATCTGAACCAAAGCAAAGTAAGACTTTAAGAATAGTCGTTAAACCGAACGATGTAATTGACGAGGAATATGTGAATTTACCTTTTGATAAAAGTAAATCGGTTAATGTTGATGCTGCGATCGATAATTTTTCTAAAAATTCTACTCAACCTCAGAGTACGCTTGTGGGCGGGGTTCGTAAGCAATCGGGATTTGACGGTTTTTATATCCGGGAGCAGCTAAATAGGAAATTCTTAAAAGAATGGAGAGCCAGATTGGATTCTATAAATAAAAATTTAAATCAAAGAGTTAATTCACTAAGATAAGAATTAATGTGATTAGAATTTTTGGATTGATAATTTTATTAAAAGTTATTATACTTGTAAACTAAATTTTAAAGGATTAGGAAGATGAAAAAAGGAATACATCCAACATATCAAAAATGCGAAGTTAGCTGTGTATGCGGAAATCACTTTGTAACAATGTCTACAGTTAGTGAAATAAAATTAGAAATTTGCAATGAATGTCATCCGTTTTTTACCGGTAAACAAAAGATGGTTGATTCTGCCGGTAGAGTTGAAAGGTTTAAGAAAAAATATGGCTTAAAATCATAAATGCTTTTTTGATAATTAAGAAATTTGAGCCGTACAATTGTGCGGCTTTTTTATTTTAAACCAAATTGATCACAATATCAAAATAGTTATTGCATTAGTGAATTTTAAATTAAGCAGTTCTTAAAATTAAGTTCATTAAAACATCCCCCGGTTGAGGAGTTAGGTTATTGTTTATAGAATATACTTTTAGTTCTTTCTTTGATGTTATAAGAAACATGGGTATAATATTTTGTTCACCGTATTTCTTTTTCATTATTTCAAAATCGAATTCTTTTGTTATTTGGGTCGAGCTTATTGATGAATCGTCAATAATAAGCTTCTCAAGAGTGCAGAGCATAGAATTTTCACTAAAAAGTATTTTGCCTCTTAATTCTTTTGATACTTCATCAATCTTACCGTCCTTATCCCTGTCAATTCCAATTTGAAAAATATTTGCACTTCCGAATATACCTGCAAACTGCAAAGTGGCAAGCGAATTCACCTCATTGTTGGGAGTAATTGCTAAAAGTTTTCCAATGCCTTCTGAATTCAATTCATCTATTATCGACTCGGTTAAAATGTTTCCGTAAACTGCTTTTAATCCGTTCATTTTGGCTTCAAAAATGTTTGACCTGTTCGTATCAACCAATAAAGTTTTAAATCCTTCATCGTCCAATGCTTTAGCAATTGAACGTCCTAAAGAATGTGCTCCAACAATTAAACAACCTTGCGGATTTGCATCGGTTATATCTAATATTTTGGATAAAGGAAAAGCACCGAGACCGTAAATTGTTATTGTCGCAACAATTATTAAAAACATAAGCGGTACAAGCAATTCAGAATTTTGTACTCCGTGGTTAGTTAATTCTATTGCGAATAAGGAAGTAACGGCTGCCGCAACAATTCCCCTTGGCGCCATGCTGGAAAGAAATAATTTTTCCTTGAATTTTAATTGTGTATTGATTGTGGAAAGGAAAATTGATGCAGGTCTAATTATTATAATTAAGACAGCAACAAAAATAAAACTTGAATAATTTAATAAATATAAATCCGATATTCTTAGCCTGGCTGCAAGTACAATAAATAGT
>BDSW01000123.1 GCA_002898175.1 bacterium BMS3Abin04 | reverse complement strand
CTGAAAACTTTACGGTTAAAAAAGGGCAAATATAAACTTAAATACCTATCTGACGTCGGGCATTATTATAGTAATTATAATGTTCAAGCTCCTAAAGATTCCTCGTTGTGGGGGATTCAAGTTATCCGAATTAATGACAAGCAGTTTAAAGATTTTTCGGAAAGAATTGAAGATGAAGAGAGAAACAGTGAGAAAATGTTATTGGAGATTCCCAACTCAATTTTTATAAGTAAATCTTACGAAAATATTCTATGGATCGGAACTACCGCCCAGGGGCTTTTCAAATATAATTTAAGCGACGGCGAATTTACTCAATATAAAAAGAACAGAGGAACTGTCGCTGATTATGCGGTGGATAACGACGTATATTTTGTTATGGAAGACAACCGTGGAATTGTTTGGTTCTCTTCTCCTAACGGATTAGGAAAGTTGAATCCCAAAACAGAGAAGATTAAATATTTCACCGCTAAGGACGGACTTCCGACAAATTTAATCAGCGCTATTCAGGAAGACAACTTCGGTAATCTATGGATAAGCAGCAGCGCCGGTTTAACAACATTGGTCAGAAATTCGGAAGGCGAAAAAGAAACCTTTATCAATATTGATATTAAAGACGGCTTGCAAGGTTATTCTTTTTCAAGAGCTACTTGGAAAACGAAAAATGGAGAATTGTTTTTCGGCGGATATAACGGACTTAATTATTTTACTCCGGAAAGAACAAATCAAACAAAACCCAAAATTGTATTTACCGATTTTAAAATTTCGGATGTTTCCGTATTTAGCGGCATTGCAAACTCTCCTTTAAAAAATAATTTAAATGATACTGATGAATTAACTTTAAACTTTTCACAAAACAATATCGCGTTCCAGTTTGTCCCAATTCATTACTCCAGACCTCAAAGGAATTTAATCGCTTATAAACTGGAAGGACTTAATAAAGAATGGGTCTATAGCAAACTTCATTTCGCGTCGTTTACCAATCTTGAACCGGGCGAATATACATTCAAATTAAAAGCAGCCAACGGCGACGGGATTTGGAGCGACGAAGAAAAAACCATACATATTAAAATTAAACCTCCATATTGGCGGACGACTTTTGCATACTTCCTTTACGCATTCGGATTTGTGGGATTTATCTTCGGGATTGACCGCGTTCAGCGCAGAAGGTTACTTGCCAAAGCAAAAGAGAAAATGAAATATCAGGAAGCCGAACACCGTGCAGAAACTGCCGAACTGCAGACGCAAGCCGCCGAAGCGCAGGCAAAAGTGATTCAAATAGAAAACGAACGTAAAACAAAAGAACTTGAAGAAGCGCGTCAATTACAGCTTTCGATGCTGCCGAATAAACTGCCGGATATTCCAAATCTTGATATTGCAGTTTATATGCAGACGGCGACGGAAGTAGGCGGAGATTATTATGATTTCCACGTTGACGAAGACGGCGCTTTGACCGCTGTAATAGGGGACGCCACGGGACACGGAATGAAAGCCGGAACAATTGTAACAATTACAAAAAGTCTTTTCAATAGTTCAGCATCTGATGAAAATATCTTAAATATCTTTTCCAAAATTTCTGAAGTTATAAAAGGAATGAAATTCCGACAATTAGCTATGTGCCTATTAATGCTGAAAATTAAGAACAACAAATTAAAAATCTCTTCTGCAGCTATGCCGCCTGCTTTAATTTACAGAAAGAAAAATAAATCAGTAGAAGAAATATTTATTAAAGGGATGCCGTTGGGTACAATGAAAACATTTCCATATAGAATAGAAGAGAGTTTCTTAGAAAATGGAGATACAATTCTTTTATATAGTGACGGACTACCTGAGCTGGTAAATGAAAAAGAAGAAATGTATGGTTATGACAGAATTAAAAAAGAATTAAACTCTGTTGGAGAAAAAGAACCTGAAGAAATAATTGATTATCTTGGGAACACAGCATTACGGTGGACAAACGGAAAAGCGCCCGATGATGATTTAACATTTGTTGTAATTAAAAAACGAAATAATTAAGTATTAGTATTTTTCTATTTTTATTATAAATGAAAAAAGGTAAAAAAAAGATTTTTTTTTATATTTTAGAGACAAGAGAAACTAAATTAGAGAATAAATAATTTTACTTTATGCGGTTTAAAAAATTATATTTAATTATATCAATTTTTATTTTTCATTTACTATTCATTAGCAGTACTATTGCGACTTCCTTAAAACCGGTACGACTGTCTGCAGATTCACTTAAAAAACATTCTACTTCATTATTACTGCCATGGAAATATCATTGGGGAGATGATTTTGAGTGGGCGAAAGCCGGATTTGATGATGAAGATTGGGATACTGTGCGGACAGCTATTCCAACTATTAAACCGGTTTTTGATTTATTTGAAGGAATGGGGTGGTTCAGAAGAACAATTATTATTGATTCCTCGTTAATGAACAAAGCAGTAGCTTTTCATATGTGGCACTATGGCGCTTCTCAAATTTATCTTAACGGAAAATTAGTCCACGAATTTGGCAAAGTAGCAAATAATATTTCGGAAGAAAAAATTTATCAACCCAGAAATATTCCAATAAGCTTACTATTTGGGAAAGACAGTGTTAATCTACTTGCTGTTCGATACTCCAATTTTCATGCAACAAAAGATAAGGGATGGTATAAAAAGTGGTTTAATTATGCCGGGTTCAAGGTTAGAATTTCCGAAATAAACAGTTCAATTCTAAACTCGGTGCATAGCGAAGGTATTACTCTCTCAGTTAATATTGGGATATCGGCAATATTTCTTGCTTTAGCTTTTCTCTATTTTATTTTATTCTTTTTCTACTCGATGAAAAAGGAGAACTTATATTATTCCCTTTTTACTTTATTCATTTCTCTTTCATTTTTACTTCAGATGCTTACGCGATTTAATCACTCTAATTTAGAATTTTTTATTATTGATGATTTTTTAAGATCAATGGTAACAATATTTATTTTCCCGTCTTATTTAGCATTTTTATATTCAATTTTTTATAAAAAATTCCCAAAACAATTTTGGTTATTTATTATAACAGCAATAACTATGTCATTCATATCTTACTATTTGTCAAGAGGTTATGAAAAAATATTTAATTACCTGATTTTTGGTTACGTATTTATTACAACGGTTGAAGGTCTAAGAATTATTATTGTTGCTATAAAAACTAAAAAAGAGAATGCAAAAATTCTTGGAATTGGTGTAACGATATTTGTAATATTTGTTATTACCATGTTTGTAATTGGTTTAATGGGAAAAGGAAATATCAATTCACTTTGGGGAGTTATTCTCTTCTTCTTGGGATTGATTAGTTTACCCACATCAATGTCGGTTTACCTTGCAAGAAATATTGCTGTTACAAATAGGGAACTGGAGCAGCAGATTGTTACGGTAAAAGAATTATCGGCAAAACAGATTGAACAAGAAAGAAAAAATGCCGAGTTAAAGCTTCAAGCAGAATTAGCAGAAGCTGAAAATCAGAGAAAAACAAAAGAACTGGAAGAAGCTAGAGAGCTGCAGTTATCGATGCTTCCTAAAAAACTTCCCAAACTACCAAATTTAGATATAGCTGTTTATATGAAAACGGCTACTGAGGTTGGGGGAGATTATTACGATTTTCATGTTAACATTGACGGCACTTTGACCGTTGTACTTGGAGATGCAACCGGGCACGGTATGAAAGCGGGAACAATGGTTACGGCAACCAAATCATTGTTCAGCAGTTACGCAGGGCAATCTGATATACTTTCCATTTTTCATGAGATGACAAGATGCTTAAAGGATTTGAATTTTCATATGCTTTCAATGTGTTTGGCAATGATTAAAATTAAAGATAATAAAATCACTTTATCGTCCGCTGGAATACCGCCAATTTTAATTTTTAGAAAAAATGAAAACAAAGTAGAAGAATTAATAATAAAGGGAATGCCTTTGGGTACCATTGATAAATTCCCTTACCAAATTGTTGAATCACAAATTAATTCCGGTGATACTATACTTTTAATGAGTGACGGTTTTCCTGAATTAATGAATGGAAAAAATCAAATGTATGGATATCATCATGTAACAGAATTTTTTGAACAGATAGCAAGGAATGAACCTGAAGAGATTATCGATAAACTTATACATGAAATAGATTTATGGAAGAACGGCAGTGATCCTAACGATGATGTCACATTTGTCGTCATCAAGATTAAGTAATAACGGTTTTAACGAAATCCGGTATTTATTGAAGAGTAGTTAAAATTCGAAAGGACAAAAATAAGTCCTATTCTATAATTATTTCAACAAAAGGGTTTAATCAATTATGATAAGCTATTCTTAAGACTTTGTTCTTTTTTCCTATCTATTCTTTCGGTGATTATTTTAAATAGCAATAATGAAATTGCTGCCACAACTGCAATTGCTACAAAATAGTACCAGATTAAATGCGCATCTGCATAATAAGATGCTTTTTGTACTTTTGTTAATCCTGTCGGTAAAGTATGCGGATCAGGGCAGTATTTATCCAATAAAAATCCTGACATAATAAATCCGATTAAAGCGGAAAAGAAAGAATGGAGATGACTAAAACCCATGTAAACGCCCTCTTCGCCTTTTGGCGCTTGTAGTGAAAAGTATTCTAAAAATCGCGGAGAAATAAAACATTCCGCTAAACCTTGAATTGCAATTCCGATAATCATCATAATAGTTAACGGATGCATATTGAACCAGCCTAAAATAGAAACACTACTTCCGGTTATTGATTCCAAAGATTGACTCATTGCCATTGCCAAAGCAGAAAACGGCATAATCAGCATTCCTATAAACATTACACTAACCGCTTTATACTTTTTAGTAAGTTGAGTAATAAAAACGACAAATATTACCACAACCAAAGGATTAACATTTGCCAGCCATTCCGGTTTTGCCTCTTCTCCAAGTAAACGGATAACGTACTTCGGCATAGTTGCGTATAATTGATGCTGAATAATCCAGAAACCGGCAACTATTAAAGTTAATATTATCAAACGTGGCGTCTTAAATATTTTTATCAATGCATTCGTAACGTCGCTTATTTTCTTTTCTTGAATATCTGTTTTAAAAGGTTTGAATATGAAAATTGCAAACAACAATGCAATGAAAGCCATTCCTGACGAGAAAAAATTAACGTACTCAAGTCCAATGCCTTGTCTTATAGAAGGGACAACGGTTTTCCCTCCAAATGCTCCGATGTTAACAACCCAATAGAAAAGTGAAAAACCCCTTGCTTTGTTTACTTCCGAAGTTGTTTTAGCTACAGTTCCGGTAATTAGTGGTTTTATAAATGAGCCTCCAATCAGAACTATAAATAAGAAAAGAATCACAAGAATTTTTGTATGAAAAATACCAAGGAAAAAATAGCCTATAGTTAAGAGTGAAAAAGCTATAATTAACCCGTTCTTAAATCCGATTTTATCCGATATTGCACCTACAAAAGGAGGAAAAAAGTAAAGTAAAGCAAAAAATACACCGGCAACAACACCGGTTGCTTTGTCGTTAAATCCTACAATATCTGTGAGATATAAAGTAAGTACAATAAAAAAACCATAATATGCTGCGCGTTCGCATAACTCCATAAAGTTTGCAAGCCAGAAGTCTTTTGGAAATCTCCAAGACTCTTGAGAAGATTGAGAATTCATATAAATCCCTTTATAAAAAGCAAATGTGTGAAATTATGGAAAAAAGATGTAAAACAAAATGAAAATATTGTTTAATGGTGAGAGGAACCCGATTTTTATTTAATCGAGTTCCTGGTGATGTGTTATGAATTAAGTGCTATGCAATTCTCCAATGACCCGGGATCCAAGTCCAACCGCCCCGTACTTTTTTCCAATGGCCGCCAACCCAAACATAACCATGACGTTTTTTTACCCAATATCCTTTTGTCCAAACATATTTTCCGGATCTATTTACTTTCCAATGTCCAGTAATCCAAACGTGGTTTGGTCTGGCTTTTTTATGAACTATAACAACCTTAGGTGCTTTAGGTCTAATTTTAATAATAATTTGCGCATTTGTCTGCATTGAAAAACCTAATAACATTAGAATAGTTAGCGATGATAAGAATAACTTTTTCATTTTCAACTCCCTTTTTGTTTGATAATTGTCTGTCTAAGGATAATCATCAAACATGCCAAAGATTTTTGATTATCGTAACTCATTATAAAATAAGGAGTTAGAAAGAATACAAAATTTAATTAATTGCCTGCGTAATAAATAAATTTGCCTGAAATGATTATTCAGGTTGCCGGAATTTAAAATTGGACACGGAAAACACCGATATTAAAGAATCTTCACTTAGAAAAGATATTTTTATTATTTGAGATTTGTGTTGAGTTTTTAACTAAGATTCGGAATTGAAAGCCGGTACCCGGTATTTTTCGATATTCGATATTCGATATTCGATATTTGTTTTTTAATCTTTGATTTTGTCCTGTATCCGGTGTCATTTTCTTTTCCGTTTAACTTTTATCTTTAGAAGTTCAACCTTATAACTTTTTACTTCCCCAGGAGCGGGCAAGCTTGATTCCGGATTAGGATTACAGTTATGAGCAAGAGTGAGATAAAGATATATGAAATTTCGGTTTACTATTTGGAGACTGTTTTACATGATGGTTTTGTGATGATGCGAAATTAAAGATGCGGGTTGTTGGTTTATTCTTGCTGATTAAACAGCAGCTGCAGGTGTGATGGATTGTAAGTATTCTTGTATGTTTTCTACTTTTTTCTCAGCTTTTATCTTTTTGTAATATCGTATTGCTTTTTTCATGTGTTCTTTAGCTTCTTTTGGATTTTCTGCTTTTTCATATAACCGTGCAAGTTCTTCGGAAGCTTCGGCTTCGTTAATCTTATTTTTCTTATCTTTATTTAATCTCAAACTGTTTTCGAAAAGTTCTTCGGAAAATTCCAAGTCTCCGATATTTTCTTGGATAAGCGCTTTAACTCTGTATGTATCCGCTATTGTTAATGTATCATTTAATTTATAAGCAATTTCCATCGCTTTATCGGTAAAAACTTCCGCCAGTTCGGATCTTTTGGTCTTAGCATAAATATATGCTTTGCCGATATATGAGATTGCACAATTTGAGAGGTAATTATTTTGTAGTGAAACATTTATACATTCATTAAAATCTTGTAGAGCTCCTTCATAATTCTCCATTTTAGTTTTTACCATTCCCATATTATGATGAACCCGTGCTATCAATCTTGAATTGTTCAGCTTTTTATAATTTCTGAGACTATTTCTATAATTCCTAAGTGCTTTTGGATATTGTTCCTGCATGTTGTAAAGAACGCCAAGATTAGTCTCAAACATTGCTTCCATTTCCAAGTTCGAATGATTATATAAATATGCTTTCCCTCTTTCAAAATGATTTGTAGCTTTTTCTATTTCGCCTCTTTCACCGTAAATTGTACCTAACATATTTTCACATTTTGCACATCCGTTTATATCCTCGTGTCTAGTGAAAATATAATATGCTAAACGTGTACAACGGAAAGCATCGTCCCAAATGCTTTGCTGCCAATTAATTTTTGCTATTGCTAGATATGCCTTCGCACGTAAAATTTCATTATATACATCTTTTTCCGTCTTGGAAATAATATCTTTGTTTATTTCTTCTGCAACATCCAGCTCACCGTTTACTATCATCAAGTCGCCCAGACTTAATAGTAGATCTAAAAATTTATCTTTTTCTAATTTATCTTCGGCATATGTTATTACTATATCAATTTGAGCTCTCTTATCCATTCCTATACTAATTTCAGCTTCTGTCTGTAAATCGTCTTTTTTGGGATCAAAAGAAGAATCCGGAGTGGAATTGTTTAATTCATTCCAAAAAGATTCAATTTCATTCTCCGGGAAGAAATTGCTAAGTATATTTTTGATTTTACTGTAAATTACTGAATTCACTTTTTGTCCACTACAATTTTAGATTAAACAGTTAACAAACTTTCTGTGTTTAACAATTCTTCTATTTCATTAACTTTGTTACGATCTTCAATTTTTGTATAATATTTTATAGCCGCAGTAGCATAAATATCTTTCTCTACTTCTCTATCTAAAAGATTATATATTTTTGCAAGTTCAAATGATGTTTCCGCAATGTTAATCTGATTATTATTGTTTTTATTTATTCTTAAGCAAGAAAGAAGATAATTTTCTGCTAAGCTGTAATTTTGAAGATTTATTTCGATTTTCCCTAAAGCTTTGTAAACATCCGCAATAGTTAATTTATCGTCTGTTTCATGACTAATTTCTAAAGCTTTATCAGCAAAAGCTTTTGCAAATTTATATTCTTGCAATTCAATCAAGATATTTGCTTTACTCAAATAAGAAAGTCCTAGAATACTTTTTAATCCTTCACTAATCGAAATTTCAATACTGTCGTCTAATTCGTTTAGTGCAGAATGATAATATTTTTGATCTGCGTAAACCATTCCTAAATTGTGTTTTATTTCAGCTATCCTTCTCTGTTGTTTTAAATCTTTAAATATTTTAAGTGCTTTGTTGAAATGAGTAACCGCCAGATCATGTTCTTTGTAGATATTATAAATAATGGCAATATTTCCTTCTAATAATGCAACCATGTTTTTATTCTTTTCCAGATTAACATTTTCAAGACTTTTTTCGAAATATTGTTTTGCTTTTTTGAGATTTCCGAATTCTGCATATAAAGTTCCAAGAGAATTATCGGATTTTGCAATGCCAAGTTTATTATTAATATCAGCAAATTGCGATTTAGCCTTTTGCATATATTTTTTACTTCTATCAAAATTGGTTATTCTACCGTATAAATCGCCATAACTTAAATTTATTTCGGCTGTTAACTCTTTATCAACACTTGTTTTTTTAGCTTTTGTTAATATTTCGTTAGCGAAGTTAAATTTACCATGTGCTATGCAAACCTGACCCAGATTTAATAGTAATTCTACAAATTTATTACCGGTAAGTTTTTTCTCTGCATAAGTTATTGCTCTATCAACATGAAAGCGTTCCTTTGCAGGTGAAAAAGTTGCTTCTAATTGCTTTCTGTCGGTTTCGTTTATTTTAGAAGGAGTTAACTTAATTCCATATCTGAGAAGTAAGTTATTGTTGAATTGTTTTACTTCTTTGTTCTTTAAGTAATCTTTCAGTAGTTCTTGTATATCATTTATAAACTTATCGGCATTATTTAATTTATTTACGACCATTTTTATAACTCTTTTCAATTAGTTAACAAAACCATAACGTGAAAAATGGGGTAATTGAGCATCATAAACAGCTAGGAACCCGGTTTTCACGTCAACTTTAATACTACTATATTTTGCCTTTACTAAATTTCCGTTTCCGTCAATGTAATAGAAATCGATTTGCGCGGGGTTAATATTTGAAAGATCAACACCGTAATATTCTATTGAATACAAAACGGGTTTATTGAATGTAGTAGGAGATGGCGAAAAATCTGCCGAAACACTTTCACTATTTAAAGTAATACCTATTTTTTTAGTGCCTGTATATGCACCTGCAGGTACAGAGATTTTACCGTTTACATAAATTTCTCTGCTCATATTTCCGCGGAAGTAAAAACCGCCGCCGTATGCACCGTCAATGGATTTACTTAAGTAGAATAATTGTTCAATAGAACTTTGCTGATCGGCAGGGAAAGTTAACCATTGATGATTATTCTGAGTTTGTTGAACTTGTTTCTGAACCGGTCCAACTATCGAGTTTTCATCTTGGCAGCCGAATAAAAATAAAGCTGCAACTGCGATTGTTAGAAGTATTTTCTTCATTTTATTTCTCCTTTATGATTGATTGTTTATTGTTTTTGATTCTAATTATGCAAAGCGCATACCAATTAGGGAATATCAGTTTTTGAATCATTTTCAAAGTTTCTTCTATAATGTCCATGTAATTATTACCTATAGTTTTACTGCTATGTAAATTATTTTTACAACGTTTTTTTGTGTTTTTCTTTATTTTTCTTAATCTTAATCTTAATCTTAATCTTAATCTTAATCTTAATCTTAATCTTAATCTTAATCTTAATCTTAATCTTAATCTTAATCTTGTTCTCATTTATGAGATTCCTGCATTCCGCTTCCTGCCAATGAAAAGACGGGCAAGCTGTTACAGTCGGAATGACATGTTTTATATTTTATCTTCAATCATTGTTATGCCGGACTCGTTCCGGCATCTCATAATCGACTAATTTGAGAGATCCCGGTACTTCGTATGACTTAGCCTGGAATGACGCATTTTCTTTGTCATACCGGCTTGCGTTTTAAGCAAGCCCGGTATCTCATGATACGTTAGATTTATGAGACACGGTATTCTCCTTCGTTGAAAAAGGAATTACAAATGATAAAAGCTTAAGTAAGTGTAAAAACAATTTTTTCCTTTCCGGATTCTTCTCTCTCGCAGTTGCTACTTTATAGCTTAATTGCTTTCTAACTTGCTAAACTTAGAACTTCAAGTCCTTTTCTTTTTCTGTCTCAATTTAAAATTCTAAATTCCTAATTCTAAATTCCTAAAGGCATCGTGTTTAATATTGTTGCGCCTGTTATAGATTTCTTTATATTTCCATATGTAAAAAAAATATTTTAATTTTATTTTGTGAAGCAAATGAAGACAAACAAATTGAAGATCCGAATCATAGTTGTACCGCTGTTGTTAACTTGCTTTGTTTTGTTGCAAAGTTGCGGTAAGGCGACCGAAAACAAAAAAGCGGAAGTAAAAGAAACAAAAATTATTAAAATTGAAAAGTATTGTTTTATAAACCGCATATCCCGTAAAGACGGTAAAGTGAGTGCCGGACTTGATTTCATAGAATACAAGAAAATTAAAGATCTTAATTCTTCCTTAAAACAAAAACAGAAAATCGAATTACCGAACGGATATTGCTACGTAAATGATGAAGAGAAAACAGTCGATTATCCGGTATCAAACAAAGCGACTATTGTTATGCAGACTATGGATTACGATAATGATGGAAATTTTAAGTTTAACGAAATCGTTTCTCTGGCAAGATTAGTAGATTTTTTTAGCAAACCGGAATCACAGCGACTTAAACACGAACCATTTAAAGTAATTTTTAAAAACGATAAAATCGTTTCAATTAAAGAAATTTATATTCCCTAAAAATTATCTATACTAATTATTATGAAAAAGTTATTCCTTTTTGCAATCCTTATTTTTTCAACGGCTACTGTTTTTTCGCAGCAATCTTATAAAGTAATATTTGATAAAAAATACGGGGACTTACCTTTTAAAATTGAGATGGATAATGCCAGAATTTATTCTGTTTCCTCTTTTGATATTAATAAAGATACCGTTCTTTTTTCTTCCTTTACCAAAACCGGGATATTTAAATTTTATAAAAGTAAAATTGCAGGGAGTAATCCTACCGCAAAATCGGGAGTTGATTTTATTGCGGGAGTAAAACCAAGCAAGTTATCTAAGCTGATGAAATCAAACGGTAGAACTAATTTAATAGATCAGCCATTGTTGTATAGAAGAGATTTCTCAAATAGTAATTCTATATTATCGGATGACAATGGGATTGTAACCGGAGTGAATGGCGAGCAGGTTTTAGTAAAAGCAGAAAATAGAAATAGGTTAAATATCGAACTCAATCTAACCGGATTCCCGAATAAGATTACACTTAATTTTAATAATAATTTGGCATGCGCAAACTTAATTGGTATTGATGCTAAAGGAGATTTATTTGTTCTTGTTGAAAAATATTTGTCTGATATTCCATTGCGTATTAAAAGAGAAGTTTACACTTTATCAAATAATGGGAAGATCCTTTCGATACTTGAACTTCCGAATATCAAGTATTTGTATACCTTAAAGGATTTGCAAATTGACGAAGAGGGAAATTTGTATCACCTTCTCCCCGACAAAAATAAATTGAAAGTTATAAAATGGAGCGGATTAACAAATTATATTACTTCCGTTATTCACTATCCTGATGAGTACAATAGAGAACTTCATTTTAATGAAATTGTTCCGACGAATGAAGCGGGCGGAGCAGCAATTGCTAATGTTGAAACTAAAGCAAGTAGAACGGAAGCTTTGAAAATTGCCGAGACTTATGTTTTGCACCAATATTTTTGTAACGCAAGTAATTTAGCTCCGCAAAATACAACTGCACCGGACGGTGATATAGTCCAAACGCCAGGCTGGTTAATTGAAGGAGAGAATGCTAGAATTCCATACAAATGGGGCGGGTTTAATACTATTGCTCAATTCGATGAGGGATTACAAAACGGAAGATTTGCCGGTGATATTAATACAAACGGAGTCTCTTCATATGCCGTGGGAGTTGATTGTTCAGGTTTTGTAAGCCGCTGCTGGCAGTTAAGCTACCATTCCTCAACTAGAAATATGCCCGGTATAACTACACAATATGCAAATTGGGATAGTCTAAAACCCGGCGATGCAATTCACAAAATCGGTCATGTGCGTTTATTTGTCGAACGAAACATTAATGGAAGTTTAAGAGTAGTAGAATCCACAGGCAGAGGATGGGGAGTTTCTTATTGGACATATAATGTTTCCGACTTGACTGAATATACTCCGAGATATTATAACAACATGGTTGAGAATTATAATGCAAACAGACCCGTCCTTCAAAATGTTAAAGTATTGTCAGACAGTTTGGTAAAACTAAATTGGAGCTGCGATACAACAGGCATATTTGGTTATAGAGTTTATACATCGGTAAATGGAAATAATTGGACTGTTGTTTTAGATGAGCAAAATTGTAAAACTAATTCTTGTGAGATTTCAAATACTCAGGGAGTAAAATTTTTCCGGGTTTCAAGTGTTAAAAATGAAAGTTCAAACTTTGCAGAGAGTAATTGGTCTAATATTCTAGGAACCGGGAAATATTCTTCCGTCAAAAAATGTTTGATTGTTGATGGATTTAACCGCTCCGATAATAGTACCAGCTGGCGCGGACCGGGAAATCCGTTTGTGTTAAAATATGGTAAGGCACTTAATGAACTTTCTCTAAATTTTACAAGTATTAAAAATTCGGCTCTTTTAGATTCTACATTTTTATTAAATAATTATGATTACGTTATTTGGATGCTCGGTGATGAAAGTACTGTTGATGAAACATTTACCTATAAGGAGCAAGGTCTTGTAAAAAATTATTTAGAAAACGGAGGAAATTTATTTGTATCCGGAAGCGAGATTGGATGGGACCTTGACCACAAAGGAGATACGCAGGATAAAAATTTTTACCATGACTATTTAAAAGCTTCTTATGTTGCCGATGATGCTTCCTCCGGCTCCGTTAGCGGTGTTTCAAATACGGCTATGGAAGGATGTAGTTTTCATATAGGTCAAACATACGACGAGGATTATCCCGATGTAATTCAACCCGCACAAGGTGGTGTTTTGTGTATGAAATATGCAAATAATAAAAGCGGGGGTGTTGAGTATGCAGGTAAATTCGGTAATTCGAATTTAGAAGGTAGAATAATATATTTGGCATTCCCGTTGGAAACTACTGCTAATGATGTTGAGTTTAACAAAGTAATTAAACACAGCATTAATTACTTTAACGGATCAATCACTTCAACTGAAAAAATAAAGCAAGTTGTTAAGCAATATAAACTTGAGCAAAATTATCCAAACCCGTTTAATCCCACAACAAAAATAAAATATTCAATTAGAACCCCCCTTATTCCGCCCTTTGCCAAAGGGGGGAATACAAAGGGGGTTTTTGTAACTCTTAGAGTATTTGATGTCCTCGGTCGCGAGGTAACAACGTTGGTTAATAAAAAACAAAACTCGGGGGGTTACGAAGTAAACTTTAATGCCGGTAACCTTTCCAGCGGAGTTTATTATTACAGGTTGAAAGTCGGGAATTTTATAGTAACGAAAAAGATGATTCTGATTAAGTAATCCCGGGGGGATAGTAGTCGAGGTTGATTAACCATCTGCTCCGTTCATCTGAAATTTAACGGTGAAAGTTGTCCCTCTGTTTTTCTTGCTTTGAAATGAAAGATATGCATTGTTTATTTCACAGCATTTTTTTACTACCGAAAGTCCTAATCCATTACCGTCAAATGATCTTGTATAACCCATCTCTTCTTGGCAAAACGGTTTAAATAAATTCTTTTTATATTCTTCGGAAATACCAATTCCCGTGTCTTTTACATCAACCAGTAATGTATTTTCGCCGTCATACATATTAACACTAATTTCGCCATCATGAGTAAATTTTATTGCGTTATCTATTAAATTCACAAATATTTGAATTAGAGTATATTCGTCGCCCAAAACGTAACCTGAGGATTTTGAAGTATTACTAAATTTTAATTCCAATCCTTTCATTTTGGCGTCATGTTTATAATCTCTAAGTATTGAGCTGAGTATCTCTTCCTCTAAATTTAATTCTTGTATATTCGGTTTATAGCTCTTAGTTTGAAGTTCAGCCATATTTAGTACTAAATCTACAGTTCTAATCAATCGTCTCCCTCCGCGCTCAATCATATCAAAACTTTCTAAAAAATCTTGATTACCTAAATCACTTATCTCTTCATAAAGTAAATTTGTAAAACTTAATATGCTGTTAACGGGAGTACGAATCTCGTGAGATATTTGAGCCAAAAATTGTGATTTGAGTTGATCGGATTTCTCTGCGTTTTCTTTTGCTTTAATCAATGCTTCATTAAATTCATGGTGTTTTGTTATATCTTCCAAAGTGCCTTGATAATATAATAGTTTACCCGATTTATCTCTGTATGCCACTGCATTTTCTTTTATGTATATCGGTTTACCGTTCCGTTTTTTCCAGGCTGATTTCAGTCCAATAACTTTACCTTTGGTTTCCATCTCTTCCTTGAATTTTTCTCTGTCGAAATCAATATAATTATCCTGTGAATCAGCATTGAATGAGAGAAGTTTTTCTTTGGAAGAATAACCGAGCATTTCAACAAGCGCATCATTTATCATAATAATTTTTCCGTCCGGTGCAGTTACATACATTCCGATTGGTGAATTTTCAAATAAAGATCTGAATCTGTGTTCGCTTTCCGCAATCAATTCCTGATCTTTTTTCCTCGCTTCAATTTCGTTGGAAAGCTGTTTTGTTCTTTCTTCTACTTTAAATTCCAGTTCATCTTTTAATTTCTTAAGTTCTAATTTCCTCACTTGTAATTCCAAGATTGTAATTTCAAGGTTTTCTTTTTGCTTGATCAAACTTTTCTGGGTGCGTTTTTTTAATTCCTCGAATGTGAATGAGTAAACTAGTATTACGAGATATGATGCTATAAAACGGAATATAAATCCCACTGAGTAAGTAACTGAGCCTTTAATTAAATATCCGAATTGGAAAAATAAAATAGTCATCATAAGCATAACTAAATTTACTACCGCTCCTTTTTTGGAACCAAGTAAAAAGAATGTGAACAGAGGAAATGTAAAAAGCCATAAATGACCTGAATTGTTATCTCCACCTGTAACTAAAAGAAATAGAAACAGCATTCCAATAACCGATATACCGATGTAAGTTGCTAAAAAGTAGTTTTCACTTTTTTTTAAATAATAAAGAGATAGAAGTAGAATTAGGAGAGCTGTATGATCCAAAGTACCTAAAAATATCTCGTTTTTCAGGAAAGAGTCTATGCCTAATACAAAAAGATTAATTATTGCAAAGGAAGTAATAATATAAAGCATTTTCATACGCATTGAAGTTTCACTATTATAATTACCGGAAGTACCGACGTCTAAAAAATATTTTTCCAGAACTTGTATGTAGTGTTTCAATGCCTTCATTTGCTTTATTATTATATCCTTTTAGCTTAAGGCTTTTCTTTTAATTAAGTAATTTATCAAGTGTCGGTCTAGTAATACCAAGTACTTTTGATGTCCGGGACTTATTTCCCTCAAGTTTTGCAAGGAGTTTTCTCACGTAGAATTTATTTATTGATCTCAGATCCGTTTCATCGTACTTTATGTCTAATCGAACGGTGTCGGAAGGTACAAAATCCGATAATGCCGAGTTCATTGAAATCGTGCTTTCTAAATTTAACAAGGATTCAAAATATTTTAATTTTAAGATGTTATTCTCAGACATCACAACAGCGCGTTCAACTGCATTCCTAAGTTCGCGTATATTCCCGGGCCAAGAATATTTAATAAGAAACAGTAATAAATCTTTTTCAATTTTATGAATGGGGATATTTAATTTCTTACTATAATCGGTTACAAAATGTTCAGTTAAATGAAGAATATCATCCCCACGTTCTCTAAGCGGAGGTATCTTTAATGTGATAATGTTTAATCTATAAAATAAATCACTTCTAAAAAGGTTTTTCTTTACCAGTTCTTCTAAATTACGGTTTGTTGCAGAAATGATTCTGAGGTTAACCGGAATGTCCTTCACTCCGCCAATTCTTCTTAATACTTTTTTTTCAACTACTCGCAAAAGTTTTGCCTGAATTTCTAAGCTAAGGTCTCCAATCTCATCTAGAAAAATAGTACCGCCATTTGCAAGCTCAAACAAACCGGGTTTATCTGCTTTAGCGCCGGTAAAGGATCCCTTGGAATATCCGAATAGTTCTGATTCTAATAAGTTCTCTGGTATTGCCGTGCAAATAACATCGACAAACGGTTCGTCATTTTCGTTTGCATAATCATGAATGGCTTTTGCTAATAAACCTTTACCGGTGCCAGTTTCGCCCAGAATTAAAATGTTTGTCGAATCCGATTTGGAAACTTTTTTAGCAAGGTTTATCATTGCTATTGAAGTAGGAGAACTACCCATAATTGAGCTGAAAACGTATTCCCTTTGATCAACAAAAGAAAATCTGCTAACAGGATTTATTCTATAATCTTCAAGCTTATTTTTTATGTAGGTAAGGAATTTTTTTTTATCATGCGGAAGAGCGAAAATATTAGTAATTCCTTCTTTAGATAATTGGATTGCTAAATGTGCGTTATAATCGTTTATAACAAAAACAGAATTATTAAAATTCTTTCTTTCCACATTGATAATATTGTTGAGTAAATCGGAATTACTTTTTGTTAAATAAAATATATTTAGGTCTTTGGATTCTAAACTAAAATTATAACTATGAGCAACCTTTAAGATGTAACCGTCACAATTTAGATTTTCTAAAGTATAGGAAACAATTTGATGATCTTTATCATCGGTGTAAATCCAAACTATGGTTTTTTTGTTTAGCTGCATAATTTATTTACTGAATTTATATAAGTTCGTACTTTTTACCGTCACTTCTCTAGTCGATATATTGTTAAAGATTTTGCCATTCCCGGTTTTGGGTAGCGTAAACCGGAAAATTGTACCTTTATTTTTAACACTTTTAAGGGATAATTTACCTCCGTTAGTTTCAACAAATTCTTTACAAAGAATTAAACCTAGACCGGTTCCTTGCTCTTGTTCCGTGCCTTGTGTGGAAATATTTTCCCCAAGTTTGAATAGTTTGCTTTGTGTAGATTTATCAATACCAACGCCGGAATCGGCAACTTTTACTTCAACCATTTTAGACATGTTCTTTGCGAATATTGTTATTTTACCTCCGCGGGGTGTAAATTTAATTGCATTTGAAAGTAAATTACGTAAAATTGTTTCTACCATATTTTGATCTGCGTAAATCTTCAAATCTTTCTCGATGTAAGCTTTAACCTCAATCTTTTTCCCAAGCGCAGTTACTTGGTAAAGATCGATTAATCTGTTTATGTGCTCATCCAGGCTGTATCGGCTGGGAGCAAATTCAATATTGCCGGTTTGAACTCTTGACCATTGCAAAAGGTTTTCCAACAGTGCAAAAGTTCCCCTTGCCGACTTAAAAATATTTTGTGAAAATTCTTTAATTTCTTCTTTAGAAAGCTCATCAACCTCGTTTGCAAGGAATTCTGAGAAACCGATTAAGGATGTAAAGGGACTTCTGAGATCATGTGAAATAATAGAAAAAAACTTATCTTTGTTTGTGTTTGTTTTCATCAATTCCTTTTCAGATTGATTTAATTTGTTATTTACAAGTGCAAGTTCTTTTGATTTTTGCTCGGATATAATTTTATTATAATGTAATTCTTCTACAAACTTTTTCATTTCCGATTTTGCTTTTTTCTCTTCGGATATATCATAAAAACTTATTAAAAACTCCTTTGATGTATTGGGTAAAATTAAGACTTCAACAAATGCAAATTCTAAGTTCGGATTAAATTTGTACTCAAATACTTGCTTTTTTAATTTTGAAATAACTTTATTAACTTTTGGTTCTAAAGTATTGTAAAATTCTTTTGGAAAAATATTTGCAATCTTTTTACCCTTAAACTTTTTGTAAGGTTTAGTTTCTTCAATATTTTGTGTTGTATAAACATCTAAAACAACTCCACTTTTGTTGCAGCGAATAATTACATTTGGAATGTAGTCGAACAAATTCTTTTCAAAATCATTCATAATTGTTTTAATAGTTTTTATTAAATATTTTGTATTATCATCATTATCGGAAAATAAATTTACATTTTTAAAAAATCTTTACATATCACCTTATTATTAAAATAATGGAATTATTGCATGCTTTTGTCTAAAATACAAACTTTTACCGTTTTTGTATTTATGATGTTTGGTTTTTATCAAGTTTTTGCTCAAACTCCTAAAAGGGAATTTAGAGGAGCTTGGGTTGCAACTGTTGTTAATCTAGACTGGCCTTCAAAGCCGGGTTTGCCTGTTGCAGAACAGAAAAAGGAACTGGTTAGATTGTTGGATGAATTAAAACGATTGAATTTTAATGCCGTCATATTTCAGGTTCGGCCGGAATGTGATGCATTTTATAAATCTTCCTTCGAGCCATGGTCGTATTGGCTGACAGGTAAGCAAGGTGAAGCTCCCAAACCGTTTTACGATCCGTTAAAATTTGCTGTTGAACAAACGCATCAAAGAGGTATGGAATTACATGCTTGGCTTAATCCATACCGTGTTGTAAGGAAAGTCGGATTATACCGAATATCCGATAATCATATTTCAAAAAAGCGCCCTGAGTGGATAATAAAAATTAGAGATCTTAAATTTCTTAATCCGGGATTACCTGAAGTACGGAATTATGTTGCAAAAGTCGTAATGGATATAGTTTCTCGATATAATGTAGATGGTATTCATTTAGACGATTATTTTTATCCTTATCCACCTGGAAGTATAACAACCGAAGATTACCAGACTTTCAAAAAATATTCCCGTGGAATAAAGGATATTAAGAACTGGAGGAGAAAAAATGTAAATCTGTTAATCTCGGAAATCTATAAAAAGATAAAAGGAGAAAAACCTCATGTTAAATTCGGTGTTAGTCCGTTTGGTATTTGGAAAAACGGAATTCCAAAAGGTACAAGCGGGTTTGATGCATATAGCCGGATTTATGCAGATGCGGTTGCATGGCTCAATAATAAAACCGTAGATTATATTGCTCCGCAACTTTACTGGCAATTTGGTGGGAAACAAGATTTTGGTAAACTGCTAAGTTGGTGGGGAGCAGAAAGCAACGGAAGACATATTTATGCAGGTTTGGCATTATATAAAGCTGCAAAGTGGAAAGCATCTGAATTAGGGGAGCAAATAAAATTTATCAGGCAGCAGCAGAATTCCCAGGGATCAATATTATTTAGAGCAAAATTACTCTTTTCAAACATAAAGAATTTTACTGATTCATTGAAAACTAAATATTACAGATATAAAGCAATTTGCCCTTCGATGAATTGGGCTCAGAGTAGCTTCCCATTGCCGCTACTCGGTTTTTCTATTAATAATTATTCAAGTTTCTTAAGTGTCTTTTCATGGAATAATAGTTTAGTAACAGTAAATGATAATGTGAAGTATATCACTTATCAGTTTAATAATAAAATAAATCTCTCAACTAAAATGATTTATCCTTCGAATATGGTAGAAGTAAGTAATAAAAATTATGGTATTTATAAAAAGATCGACTCTAAAGTTCTGAAATCGTTTTATGCTGTTTCTACCTTGAACAGTAATAATGAGGAAAGTTCTCTAAGTAATGCAATAGAGTCGGAACCGATAGTTATTTATGATTCTACGGTTCAGAAACAAATTAAAATAAAAATGCTTCAAAAGGATAGATTAAGTGATTGGAAGGAGTTCAGTATTTCGATTCCAAGATCAACTTATACGATTGTTAAATTATTGAATGGCTATGGGGAGTTAATTGCAACAGTAAATCGGGGGGAGATGAGAGAAGGTAAGTATAGATTTTCAGTAAGTAAAAATAATTTACCAACGGGAATTTATATTTTTGAATTATTCAGTGATAAAAATCACGCTGTGAAAAAGATTTTTTGGTTAAATAGTATATATCAAAATTAGGGCTGAGATGGATCAAGTTAAACTATCTTTTAGTAGTAATCCTAGAAACGTCAATTACGCGTGCATTTCTATTAAAAATTTTTTGAGTTCAAAAAATATTCCTAATGCAATAAGTAACGAGATTGAATTAAGTGTTGCTGAAGCCGTCAATAATATAATAAGACATGCTTATAAAGGTAATACTAGTGAATTAATTGAAGTTGAAGTAAAAAAGAATAATAATTATGTGGAAATTGTTTTTACAGATTCTGGGATACCAAGAGAGAATTTAGAAAAACCTAAGCTCAATTTTGATCCAAATGATATTGAAAATTTGCCTGAAGGTGGATTCGGGCTATATTTAATAGACACAATTATGGACGAGAATGATTATTATTCGCAGAGCGGCAAAAATATTTTAAGATTAAAGAAAATAATAGATACTATTAATCGAAATGCAAACCAAATAAAACTTTAAATTAAACACTTTCCTTAAGTCCCGATTTCCTTTTTTGATTTTTCCTTCAAGACTATAACTTTATAGTTTAATACATATAATTATTTAAGAAAAACAAAAAGTTTGTTTCCCCATAAAATAAAGTAAACTTTCTGCCCTTTTTATTTGTCTAATTATAGTTGGGAAAATTATTTATTTTACGCATCGTTATAAATATTTGAGAAGAATAGAAAATTGTACAAATATATTTTGTTAATATTTTTAATTACTGTGCCTTGCTTTGTGTCGGCGCAAGATTCTACAAGAAGCGAAGCATATAAGAAAAATCCGTTTAATTCGGAGTATCCGCTGATTAAACCTAAACATCCGCCATATTCTTTAATGCTCAGTTATATCTTGAAGAAAAAGGCTGAGGGAAAAGATGCACTTGCCGAACATGAGCTTGGATTAAGATATTTGTTGGGCAGAGGATTTAAACCGGATACTAATAAAGCTGTTTTCTGGATCAAAAAAGCTGCTGATGAAAATCTTCCTGCTGCAGAATTTAATTACGGAATAATGCTGAATAATGGAATTGGTGTCCAATGGAATCCGTTTAAGTCTTTTGAGTATTTTATGTCGGCCGCTGAAAGCGGTATGCCCGAAGCCGAATATGTCGCGGGACTTTTTTATGTAGATAATTTGGTTGTTAACAGAAATCTTTTAGAAGCTTATAAATGGATAAAAAAATCTGCCGACAACGGGTTTAAAGAAGCAAAGAAAACTTTATCGGAATTCAATAAAAGTGGTATAAAATTTAATACTGATTCTCTTAATATGGAAAGCGTAACTAGTAAAAATGACAATATAATTTCAACCCAAGCAACTTTAATGAATCCAGGATTAGAACTGGACTATTATCAATTTGAAGAGGATTCGTTAAAAGAGGAAAAACAATTAAAAATTATGAATGAACTGCTAAAAAATAAACCTGGAAAACTCAGAAAATATTTAGGTATTGAAAAGGATTCTACTATTTTTAGAGATACCTCAGCTTTAGGATTAACAAATAAAGCAGCAAATTACGGAAGTCCGGAAGCCTTATTGCTGCTTGCTCGTTTGGCAGAAAACAAAACGGATCCGGTTCAAAAACATATTATTTCGTTAGAGTATTATTTGGAATCTTTCAGATTAGGATCGCAAAGAGCTGCAACTTATATCGTTGAATTAGTTAATAAACCGGAGACTATTTCAATCTTAGAAAGGGAAGTAAAGGACGAGAACCCGGATGCTATGTATATTTGGGCAGCTTTAACGGCATATAATTTTGATTATACTTTTACAAAAAAGCAAGCCGTAAAATTTTTAGAAAAGGCTGC
>BDSW01000122.1 GCA_002898175.1 bacterium BMS3Abin04 | reverse complement strand
ATGAAACTTATTAGAGTAAATACATTTGAAGTTTCACCAAGCAGCAAGTCGGAATTAATATCAAAGGTTAAAAGAATAGAAAAGGACCTAAGGAAGAAAAATTGGCAGCGACTGGTAATGACAAAAGCTAAAGGTGAAATAACAAGTATTTTTGTTAAAACAGGTAAAAATACGAATAAATTTGTCGGGCTGGCAATTATGTCGATTGATGAAGACGGCGAAGCATCTTTCGTAAATATTGTCGGAAACATTGATATGAAAACTATCGGTAAACTGTCCAACAAATTTGATATTCCGGGTCTCGATAGCTTGAATAATAAATAACCGATTTTTTTGAAAAAGAGATAAAGAAATGAAACTTAAAAAATTAGGTGTAACAGTTTTGCTTGTTTTTATTGGAATCTCATTTAGCGGGTGTATTGGAGTTAATTCCGATTTTGGAAGCATTAGAAACTCCTTGCTCAAAAATATGGATGGACGATTCGAACGGGATATTGAATTTTCCGTTGGATCATTAGGAATAAAGATTGCCGAATCGTTCGTTAAGTTTACCGATACCGAAGAAAATGTTGACGAAATGCTTAATCAAGTTTCGCATGTTCAAATAGGTGTTTACAGCAGAAATGATTATGATCGTTTTCAGCCGTCAATGTTTGGTTTAAAACAACTGAGCGAAGAATTGGAAAAGGACGGCTGGCAATATATTGTTAAAAATATAAACGATGATGAAATGACAACCGTTTTCTTGAACAAAAATAACGATGGACAATTAAACCGGCTCCTGGTTGTAAATTATTCGGACGATGAATTGGTGCTTGCCGAGCTGACAGGTAACTTGGAAAAACTAATTCAGCATGCAATAAAAGACAATGGAATTAAGTTTAAAATCTCAGATAACTATTAAGTTAACCGGAGCAAGTTCTTTAATTAAATAACGAAGCAACTTTTCTTTTTATCAAGAGTCTAATATCTCAAAAGATTTTAATCACACAGAATCCCAAAATTATAAATACTGAAAATTTCATGAAACACTATATTATTGCCTTGTTTTTATTTAGTTTGTTAACGATTAATTTGTTTGCAAAAAAAACACCGCCGCAAGTAAGAGCGTACAAAGTAATTGGGGAAATTAATCTTGACGGGAAACTAAATGAACCCGTTTGGAAAAACCCGCCGGTTGATCATTTTACACAGCTGAAACCCGATGAAGGAAAGCCGGCAACTGAGAAAACAGACGTTTGGGTAGCTTACGATGAAAATTATATTTATGTAGCCGCAAAGTTATATGACTCAAACCCCGACTCTATTGACCAAAGCCTTTTTAGAAAAGACAATATGAATAATAGTGATTTTTTTGGTCTTGGATTGGATCCTTACCATGATAAGAGAACCGGCTTTTTCTTCGGTGTTAATCCTGCCGGCTCTTTAACAGACGGGGTTATTTTTAACGACACAGGAATGGATGATTCTTGGGACGGCATTTGGGAAGCCAAAACAAAAACAGAAAAAGACGGTTGGAGTGTAGAAATAAGAATTCCTTTTTCACAGCTAAGGTTCAACGAAGCTAAAAATATGGTCTGGGGAATAAATTTTATTCGTTCAATTAAACGTAAGAACGAAGAGGATTTTTATGTTTTGGTTCCTCAGAACGAAAGTGGGTTCGCATCTCGTTTTGCGGAGCTTCGCGGATTAAGCGGAGTTAAGCCCAAAAGGCGAGTTGAAGCATTTCCTTATCTTGTACAAAAAGCTCAGTTTCTGATTCATGATAATAATGATCCGTTTTACAAAGGAAACCAGTTTCGAACTTCAGTCGGTGCGGATTTTAAAATAGGAATAGGAACTAATTTAAATCTCGATCTTACCGTAAACCCCGATTTCGGTCAAGTTGAGGTTGATCCTGCTGTGGTAAATCTTTCTGCCTTTGAAACATTCTTTCAAGAAAAACGACAATTTTTTATTGAAGGGCAGAGTATATTTAGGTTTGGTTCCGGGGGTTCGAATAATAATTGGAACTTTAGTTTTTCTAATCCGAGACTATTTTATTCCAGGAGAATCGGGAGAAGACCGCAGGGAAACGTGCCGGGCTACGATTTTATTGATTACCCGAAAGAAACAAGAATACTTGGCGCTGCTAAACTCACCGGGAAACTTAAGGGCGATTGGTCGGTTGGAGCCATTAGTGCTGTTACGCAAAGAATGTTTGCAAACTATTTTCTAGATAATGTTAAGCATAATTTTCAGGTTGAACCGTTAACACATTATGGAGTTTTTAGAACACAAAAAGAATTTCAAAAAGGAAAACAAGGTATCGGTCTCATTTTTACATCCGTCAACCGGGACTTGAATACCCCGGAATTAAGAGACATGCTTAATAGTCAAGCATATACTTTTGGAATAGACGGATGGACGTTTTTTAACAATGATGATTATGTCTTATCTGCGTCCGTCGCCGGCTCATTTGTGAAAGGATCGAAGCAGCGTATGATTTCTCTGCAGGAAGAACCGTACAGATATTTCCAAAGACCCGATGCGACTTACGAGAGATTAGATTCAAACAGAACCTCTTTAGCGGGCTGGTACAGCAGAGTTTCGTTAAACAAACAAACCGGTAATTTTTATTTTAACGTAGCTTTAGGAGCGAGTTCTCCGCAGTTTGAATTCA
>BDSW01000121.1 GCA_002898175.1 bacterium BMS3Abin04 | reverse complement strand
AACGTCTGTCTACTTAATAATTTATCAGTATTTTTTATTCGATTGTAAAACTGTACGGCTTTAGAATATTTACCTAGCGCCGAATAACTTTCTGCCAGATAAAAATCAGCCTTGCTGCGTTCACTAGCAATTAAATCCCGATGGATCTTACTAAGCGCAGAAATAGCTTCATTAAATTTATTCATGTAAAATTCTGAAATTCCCAAACCAAGATAGCCGCGGTTTTTTAATTTTTCCGGTAATGAATATATTTCCAATCCTCGTTTAAAATATTGCTTAGCTGTTTTGAATTTCTTTTTATCAAGATTTATTTCTCCAAGCAAAACAAAAGCTTTACCGCGTGTGCGCGGATCGGCTGATTTTAGTGACGCAATAATAGCTCTTTCGGAAGCCTTTAGATTATTCTTATTATATTTAACAATTCCCAAGCTTAGCTTTGCCTTTGCTGCAAGAGGATTTTCAGGATATTTTTTTAAAAATTCATTATATATTTTTGTCGCTTCGGAAATTTTATTATTATAACGTTTGCATTCTGCACTCCAGAAAAGAGAGTTTACCGATATTGAATCGTTTTGTACTTTTGCCAGATTAGAAAACAATTTGTATGCTTTTTCATAATTCTTATTCTGAAAATTTACCCAAGCTAAACCGTAAGTAATTTGGTTTTTCATATGACTATTGATATTTCTTCCAAGCAGAGCTTTGTATGTTGCCGCAGCTTTACTAAAATCGTTTAGCCGGTAATATGTATTTGCTAAAATGTAGGTTGCTTCATCCTGTTTTTCAATCGGTAATTCATCAATTAAAGGGTCTGTAAGTTCCAATACTGCACTTTCATATTCTTTCAAATTAAAATAACAGATCCCAATTCTCAATTGTGCAAAAGGAGCCAGTTTACTTTTTTTATAAAAACCGAGCATCTGGTCATAATACTTAACTGCATTTCTATAATCCAGCTTTTCTTCGTAGACATTTGCGAGCGAATACGTAGTATAATCATTAAAATTATTATTATACTTCGAAGATAAAGCATCTTTTAAAAATGCAATAGCATCATTAAACTTTTTTTGTTTTGCAAAACTATCACCAATTAAAAAATATGCCGATCCTTTATATTGACTGTAAGGATATTCACTTTGAAGTAATATCAGCTGTGAACGACTTTGACTATATTCACCCAAGTCAAAGTACAACGAACCTAGTTTATAAAGAGCCAGAGACCGGAACCCGGAATATCTATAATTATCGATCAGGTCGGTCAGCTCTTGAATTGCACCTTCCGGTATGCTAAGTGCAATATAGCATTCGGAAGAATAGTATTTTGCAGCAGAATATATTTCGTCTTCAACATTATCTAAACGGTTGAGCTTATTAAATAAATTTAGTGCTTTTGAATATTCACCGTTCTGGAAAGCAGTCATTGCCGAGTTAAAATTGTCGGTCGCACTTTGCGATAAAATATTAACCGAATAAAACAAAATTATAAACAAAAATATTTTATTAAAAAGTTTATTCACTAATTCCAAATTCCTAAAATTATAACCAGAAAAATTGAGCTAATTATACCGGAAGAAAAATTTACCAAATCATTATTCATCCATTTGAATCCACTAAATAATGTTGCGGGAACACCGCAATGATGATTTCTTTCTGAAATCTCTCCGCATTTACTACATTTATATTTAGCTTGAATTGTGCCCCCCAATATGCTGTCAATAAAACTGCCGATAAATCCCAAGATAATCAGCACAAAAATCAAAAATGCAGGATAGGTATTTAACCAAGGGGAACTAAATAAAACAACTACAACTCCACCTAAAAATGCTCCGACTGTCCCAATAGTAGAAATACCACCGGAAATTCCCTGCTCACATTTCCGAAACGTTAGAATATTATACGTTTTCCTTTTTGTTAATGTTCCTATTTCAGTTCCCCAAGTATCTGCCGAAACTGTTCCCAAAAATGTCAGGTAAACTAAATACCAAATTTTATCCGGGGAAAAATAATTTAAGAGGACAAGAATCCCTCCGATTCCGCCGTTTGCCAAAACTTGAAAGGAATCTCGAACGGAATTCTTTTCAAATTTATTACTTAGCTCAGCTGATTTTTCACTTTTCAATTTTGATAAAATACTTGAGGGAACAAAAAATGCTAAAATCGGAACACTCCATTTCAATTCCCCGAATACAAAAATTACCGATGCCAAAAGGAATACTGTAACGGCACCATCAAAAGTTATGTACTTCAACTTTAATGATATAATGGAAACCAAATAAGCAAGCACTAAACCTAATATTACATTCAGCAACAAAATTTAAGAGAATTCTTATTCATTTGTAAAACATGCGACTTTATATAATGTTAAAATATACATAAATACTGCAATAAGTTAAAATAAATTATTTAGTGATTTTTATAACCCGTTGTTATACTTATAATTAACATTTTATCAAAAAGAGGATTTTTCTGTAAATATTTAAATGTTCATTAATTGAGAAAAATCTTTCAATCTATGAAAGGGATTTAGACCAAATTATTGGTTCTATATGCTTGATAGATCGATTAACAACAATAAAAAATAATTAGGATTCAAAAAAAAAACCTTTACAAAAAATTGCAAAGGTTTTTAAAAATCGAACTTATAAATATCTTAGTTCATGTATTTCATTTCATATTTACTCTGAGCTCTATAAAGTTTGTCCTTTGAAGCTATTTTGAAATTAACTTTTGCACTTGATTTATCATTCATCCCTTTATAAGCTAAACCTTTATAGAAGTAAGGAGCACCCTTAGGTACTCTTGATCTTTTAGCTCTAAACTTAAGAGCATTATCAGCAGCGGTAAGCGCATCTTTATATTTACCCAATTCAATATATGCATTTGCCAATTGTAAATAAGCTGCATCATATTTATAATTTTCTACTGCTAACTTAAGATATTCAACTGCTTTTTTATAATTGTGATCATTAAGTTCTTTGACACCAAGTTTTGTATAAGCTAAACTGATAAACTTTTTAGCTTTCTTTTTTAATTTTTCCTTTTTAGCTTTTTCGGCAAAAAGTTTAAAATTATCAATGGCTTTCTGATAATCTTTTTTCGAATAGTAAGTAGTTCCCAGTCCATTATATGCTGCTACAAAGTCCGGTTTTACCTGAATACAAGCTTTAAACGCTTCTTCTGCTTTATCAAATTTCCTTAATTTCTTGTAAGCAATACCTTCCTGGTAATATATTCTATAATCCTTAGCCTTGGTTAATGCTTCTTCATAATTTTTTAC
>BDSW01000120.1 GCA_002898175.1 bacterium BMS3Abin04 | reverse complement strand
ACTTTCAAACCGGAATCTTTATCAAAATATTCAATCCAAGTTTTACCGGTTGGAGCTTTGAAGGTGACTTTAATGGCATCTTTCCCGTTTACCTTTTCCATGCCGCTTAAAGTTGCGGTTATATTATATTTTTTATAATCTAAAGGCAAATATAGATTTGCTTGAATTTTTAATACTTCGAGCATATCACCTTTTACTTCTTTTTCTTGACCCATAGCAATTGTTTTTGCTTTTTTACCGTCAAAAATTGTTTTTTGTGTCCCGGTACCAAAATCAACAATTTGGTACAATTTATTAGGCGCTTTTTGCTTAATTTCTATTTTAATTTTCATTCCCTGAACACCGCCTCTTAATACAGTTACTTTATCTTTTACTTTCATTAAATTATCACGTCCGCCTATAGCAGTAATATATTTATCAAGGATAGATTCTGCCGTAACACCCTTGGGTAAATTTTTCATAGAAGGATCATATTTGTTTCCATAAATATCATAATATCCAACTTTCCCGCTTACACTAAATTTTTTCATTTTGCTTGCTTCTTCCGAAGCTTTTCCAACAATCATTACGTATGCATTGTTCGGCTTAATATATTTTTTCGCCATTTTTTGAACTTCTTCTATTGTAACAGCATTTAGTTTTTTAAGATAATTTTTATAATAATCTTTCGGTAAATTATATTTTTCTATATTCAAAGCAAAAGTTGCCATCGTCTGCGGTCTTTCCAAGGATCTTGAAAAGCTGCCGGTCAAATAATTTTTAACGGATTGTAATTCCTTCTCGGATACTTTATTGTTTCTAATTTTTTTCATTTCCTTTAAAATTTCCGAGACGGAACTATCTGTCACACTATTTCGTACAGTACACCGTGCATCAAAATACCCGACTAACCTGTCGGAAGCCAGGCTGGAACCGGCTCCGTATGTATATCCTTTATCTTCGCGGAGATTCTTATTTAATCTCGATGAGAAAGAACCGCCGAGGATTGTATTCATAACTTTTGCTTTAATTACATCTTCACTGCCTTTTTTCAATTCTACAGGGTAACCAACTTGAACAACAGACTGAACTGAAGTTGGTCGGTCAACAAAAGCAACTTTTCTAACAAACGGAGCCTTGGGAGTTTTATAAGTAAAATGAGGAACGTCTTTTTTCTTCCAGCCGCCAAGATATTTTGCAACCATTTTTTTTGCTTGGTCTACATTTATATCACCGACCAGAGCTAAAATAGCAATGTTGGGTCTAAAATAGTCTGTGTAGTAATCCTTGCACATTTGTAAAGTAATGGAATTTACGGTTTTTTCTGTTTCAACTTCACCATAAGGATAATCCTTTCCGTAAAAAAGTGATTTTCTCAGGTTAGTCGCTATGGCACTTGGCTGCTCTTTAGCGGCTTGTAATCCCGATAACGTTTTCTTCTTAATTTTATCCAACTCCTCTTGTTTGAAGTCAGGAGTTAAAACTATATCCGAAATTATTGAAAACAACTTATCGAAATGCTTTGTGAGTGAAGAACCGTAAACCATTTGACCGCCTGTGAATAAGCTGGCGCCCATGAAATCGATTGCTTCATCTATTTGGCTTTTTGTCATTTTTTTAGTACCTGTTCTAAGCAACTGTCCAGCCATGCTGATATAACCCATGTGATCACCTTCTAAAATTGGATCTCGAACAAATTCCATTCTAAATGTAATTTTAGGGATTTTGTGATTTTCCACTACAATAACTCTTAGTCCGTTATCCAATGTAAATGATTGATACTGACCAAGATTTATTTCCGGTGCCGGACCGGGCTTCGGTTGCTTACTTCTATCAAGCTGAGCAAAAGAAGTAACACTAAAAATCAATACAAGTAGTATTGCTAATATTTTCGTTTTCATTTTTTATTTCTCCAAATAAAATTTTATAAAATTCTTAGGTCGCTATTTTTTCATTGAAGCGGGTAAGTAATAAAGTACTACTCTATTATTATCTTGCAAATATTTGTTTGCCACTCTTTTAATATCTTCTCTAGTCACTTTCATATACTTATTGATCTCTGTATTAATTAAGTTCGGGTCATGAAAAAAAACATAATATTCAGCTAAATCGCTTGCTATTCCATTCTGAGTGGAGTTTTGAGTGACAAAATCATTTTCTTCTTGATTCCTGACTTTTTGAAATTCTTTTTCAGAGATCAAATTATTTTTAACCTTGTTAATTTCAACTTGCACCGAAGAATCCAGCTTTGCCGGAGAAACTCCTCTATTACCGATTGCATAACTAATAAACAGACCCGGATCTTCAAGAGACATTAAAAAAGAACCGGTATTCAGTGCAATTTGCTGCTTGTCAACTAAATCTTTTTTTAAGCGGGAACTTTCGCCGCGGGAAAGTACTGTAGCAAGCATTTGCAATGCATAATAATCATCTGTGTTCTGAGCCGGCATATGATATGCATAAGAAATAAGCGGGAGTCTTACATTTTTATAATAAACAGTATCGCGTATTTCTGCTTTCTGCGGAGGTTCTACAACCGTGGGTTGTTTAATTTTATATTTCCCTCTCGGAATATCCGCAAAATATTTTTTTATTAATTTTTCTGTTTTATCTATATTAATATCACCGGAAATTGATAGTGTTGCATTTTGCGGTACATAATAATGATGATAAAAATTCATAAATTCTTTTAATGAAGCTTTGTCGATATATTGAACCGAACCTATAGGAAGCCATTTATAAGGATGGACTTTATACGCGCGTTTAAAAACTTCCTCTAAAAAAGCGCCGTATGGTTGATTATCGTAACGTTGCCTTCTTTCTTCTTTTACTACCTTTCTTTGAGTTTCTACTCCAACGGAATCAATTTTTGCATGCAGCATTCTTTCCGATTCAATCCATAAACCCAGTTCCAGTTGATTTGATGGTAAAATTTCGTAATATAACGTTCTATCTTGCGAAGTTGTTGCATTATTAGTTGCTCCCGCATTTTCCATAATCTTATCAAATTGACCGCGCTTAATATATTTGGAGCCTTCAAACATTAGATGCTCGAAAAAGTGAGCAAAACCGGTTCTTTGGGGATCCTCATTTTTTGATCCAACATGATATAAAACATCAATTGCGACTATAGGTGTTGTGTGGTCTTCATGTAAAATTACGTGCAGACCATTGGGGAGATCGAATTGTGTAAATTTAATTTCCCTCCCTTGTCCAAATACTTGAAGGGAAAAGAAAATGATAAACAAGAATGAAAATATTTTAACTTTCATAATTTTACCTTTGATTTGTATGAATGTAATCTGTTTATTAAATAAAAATACAAATTTAAGCCCCGAATAAAAATGAATAAATTTTTAACAAAATAAAATTTACTTAATAAGTTATAATCTAATTTATTTGGACGTTCCGGATTGCAATAAGTTGTTTTAAAATAAAAACCTATGGTCGCAAAATCTGCGTCATGGTGTAATAAAATATGAATATATTATAAAAACAGTTAGCGCAATTTGTTAAGCAGATAATTTAGCAGTTCGTCAATATTAATTCTTTCCTGCTCCATAGAATCTCTTTCCCTAACAGTAACAGTATTGTCTTGTAGAGTTTGAGTATCTACAGTAATGCAAAAGGGTGTGCCTGCTTCATCCTGTCTTCTATATCTTCTTCCGACAGCTCCTTTGCTGTCATAAAATACTTTAAGAAAAGGTCTCAAATCCGCTTCTATTTTTTTTGCCACTTCCGGCATTCCATCTTTATTTACCAACGGTAGAATTGCAACTTTGATAGGTGCTAACTTAGGATGCAGCTTTAATACAACTCTTGTTTCTCCGTTAACTTCTTCTTCATGATAAGCATTTACTAAAAACGCCATAAAAGAACGGCTTGCCCCTGCAGAAGTTTCAATAATGTAAGGAATATATTTTTCTTTTAATTCCTCGTCGTAATATTTTTGAGATTTACCCGAATATTCTTCATGCCGGCTTAAATCAAAATCCGTTCTATTGTGAATGCCTTCAATTTCTCCCCAGCCAAACGGAAATCTATATTCAATATCTGTTGCTTCTTTTGCATAATGAGCTAATTTATTCGGTGGATGGTCATGAAATCTTAGTTTATCTTGTGCGATTCCTAAAGATAAATACCATCCCATACGTTTCTCCTTCCATTCATCATACCATTTCTTATCGTCACTAGGTCTTACAAAATATTGCATTTCCATCTGTTCGAACTCGCGTGTTCTGAACAGGAAATTTTTAGTATTTATTTCGTTTCTAAATGCTTTACCGATTTGGGCAATACCAAAAGGCAGTTTTTGTCTGCTTGCACTTTGTACATTTAGAAAATTTACGAATATCCCCTGGGCAGTTTCAGGACGTAAATAAATTGTATTACCCTCTTTTTCAACAGGACCTAAAAATGTTTTAAACATTAAGTTAAAACTTTTCGGTTTTGTAAACGACTCCTTACTTCCGCATTGCGGGCAGCTAATTTCTTTCAGTAATTCAGGTGCAAGTTCATCATTCTCTAAAAGAGAAGTAAATTTCTCATTTAAATCATCTCCGCTAAAAATAATTCCTTCTGCAAAAACAGTAGACTTGGATTTTTTTTCTTTTAAGTCTTGCAAAAAATGTCTCAAGATTTTTTCTTTTTTCTTATCACCAATAAATTCTGCCAGTGTATCTAATCTAAACCTTGCTTTGCAAACTTTGCAGTCAATCATTGGGTCTGTAAAATTTTCCACGTGACCGGAAGCTTCCCACACGCGAGGATGCATTAGAATAGAAGCATCAAGACCTTCAACGTCATCTTTATAAGTCATAAACTTCCACCATTCACTTTTTATATTGTTCAAAAGCTCAACGCCAAGCGGACCGTAATCCCAACATCCGTTTAAGCCCCCGTATATTTCACTCGATTGGAAAACAAATCCTTTTCTTTTAGAAAGGGAAACAATTTTTTCAATAATACCGTTTTGCTTATTATTCTGTGCGATGACAAACCTCTTATTTTCAATTGAATAAAAATGCAAATATAACAGATTTGACTAATAAAGGCTTGTAAAAAGATATTTGTAATGTGAGAAATTATTCGTGTTCCAATTATTTTAGTGCAGTGATTAATATGCTTCCCCCAATCCCATGTACAGTTTTTAATAGAAATTAATGTGGTAAGTAGTACAAAAAATATTTAGTAAATTAAAGAACAATTTAGTCTAACAATATGCGGTAAAATAAAGCTCAGCCGGAGTTTTGTAATTAAGAGCTTGATGAGGTCTTTTGAAATTGTAAAAATTAAAATATTCCTCTATCCCCAAAATAACTTCTCTAACAGACTGATAGTCCTTTAAGTAAATATCTTCGTATTTCAAGCTTTTCCAAAGTCTTTTGATATAAATATTATTAAATGCTCTTCCTCTTGAATCCATGCTTATTTTTACCTGTTGCTTCAATAATTGCTCGGTAAATTTGATACTTGTAAACTGACTTCCTTGATCTGTATTTGGCATAGCCATCCCTTCGGGAAAATATTTCCGGTTTCCCTTCTCGTAATGTTATATCAAGGGCTTCGATGCAAAAATATAAATCAAGTGTATTTGAAATAGACCAGCTAAGAACATACCGACTAAACCAATCAATAATTGCAACAAGATATACAAAACTACTGTTTATCGGAATATAAGTAATGTCACTAGACCATACGTGATTATTCCTTGTTATCTTAATATCTTTTAGTAAATATGGATAAATAAGATGTCCTTTATTTCTTTTACTTGTATTTTTCTTAGGCATTATTGCACCAATACCCATTGTTCGCATTAATCTCTCTACTCGCTTATGATTTACTGCTTCTCCTAATCGCTTTAATTCTGCGGTTATTCTTAGCGAACCATAAAAAGGGTGCTCGGTATAAATTCGGTCAATTTTATGCATTATTTTTATTTGCTCTTACGGTATTTCTCTCGGCTTATAATAAAAGCTCGATCTCGGTAATTTTATCAAAGGACAATGTTTGGTAATGCTTAGCTCTTTATTTGACTGCTCAACTAATTTTCTTAATTCATTATTCGAAAGTCGTATGTTTTTTTTAGCCATTCCAGCTCTACTTGCAGCTTTCCTATTTGCCGATATAGTTCGTCCTGCTTGGCTTTTCTTTTTCTTTTTTCTGCCTCGCTTGTTATCAAATAATTGTTTCTTCCAGTTGCTTATTGCATTGGGATGTACTAAGTATTCTCGTGATAATTCATTTATTGTCTTATAGCCTTTGCTACTTCAAGGGCTACCTTGGCTTTAAATTCTTTACAAAATGTTTTTTCTCTTTCTTGGCATAATGTGGTCTCCTTTTTTCTATTAAAGTTAACTGTTTTACCACATTAATTTACTGTCTAGTTTTTTGGGGGAACTATACCATAAGCGAATTATAAACCGTCTGTAAAGCACCGCAAATTTGGATTGTATCTTTTATAAATGTTTAATACATTAATATTTATTAAAAAACTAAGATCTTATAATATTGGAGTAAAATTGAGCTTGGAAAGGTTCAAAAAAGTAATTCGAATTGGAACTTATCTTATTTTAACATTCTTTCTTGTTTTTCTAAACAGTTGTGAAAGTGCAACCGGTGTTGGAAACTCTGAAAATCAAGTTAGCCTAAAAACCGATAAAACAAGTTATACCGTTTCGGATAGTATAAATATTGTTTTGAATAACAACTCCGTTAACGATATAATAGTTGGTCTGAGGTGTGGTGAATATCTGGAAATGGATTATCAGCAAAAAGAAGGGAATACATGGTCGGACAATCGAATGTTTTGGTATATGTCGCTTGGCTGTCTGACAAAAATAGATACTATAAAATCAAAACAGAGATATGATACTTTACTAAAAACCGAATTATTTAAAGTGAAAGGAATATTCCGTCTTGTACTAAGGTATGCGGTTACAATAGTGAACAAAGAAGAAAAGATATATTCTAATGCATTCGAAATCAGATAATTTTATAATAATCCAAGATATAAATAACCGGTAAATGATAATAAAATAATTTGTTCAATTTATTGCGCATAATATTTACCCCAGACCATAGTGGTATATGAAAACCATCAAGTTTATAATATTTCTAATTTTGTTAGTTCTTCTGAATTATTGTTCAACAGAACCGGGGAATGATTATGTTGATTTTAAAATTAAAGTTGACAGCGTTGCAGTTCCGGATACAATATCCGTAAATGATTCTTTAATTATAAAATTTTACGGTATGGTTGGAACAAACGGATGCCCCAGGTTTAAATATTTTAAAGTATTTTAAAACTTAAATGAAATTAATTTCGCTCTTTGAGGAACAAGACCAAATTATAACACTGTGTGCCCGGTAGTTATAATTTATTTAAATGGTAAAGAGTACAAGACTGTTCTTAAACATTCAGGAGAATACAAAATAATTGTTCATCAACCGGACGGTTCTCTTTGTCCCGATTCTGTTTATGTGAAATAAATCATGTAGTTACAGTACGCGGTATGTTGTTTCCTATTAAAGAATTATTTTTTTAAAGAGGAGTTTTATTGAAAAGTTATTTTAAATTTTGTGCCTTTCCCTTTATTGCTTTGAACTTGAATATCGGCATCGTTAATTTCGCAATATCTTTTTACTAAAGCTAAGCCCAAACCGTTTCCTTCAAATTTTCTTGTATATCCTTGTTCTTCTTGAGAGAAAGGTCTAAACAAATTGGGAAGATATTCCTTTGAGATACCAACTCCGGTATCGATAATTTCTACAACTATGTTTTTATTTTTTAATCTTTTCAGTTTTAATTCTATTTTACCCTTATCGGTATACTTTACGGCATTATCTAATAAATTGCTAAAAATTTGACTAACAGTATATTCATCTGCCTGCAGCTCATAATTAGAGTCCGACTTTTTTAATGTTAGCAGAACTCCCTTCGTTTGAGCAACTCCACGATATTCAAAATATAGAGGTTCAACTACATGAGAAAATAAGTCGAAATTTCTTTTGCTAGGTTCATATGTTCCCGTTTGCATTTCGGACATGTTTAAAATTAGGTCTATGGTTCTTGTAATTCGTTTACCGGCTCTTTCCATTAAAGAAAAAGACTGACGTAGGTCTTCCGAGACAAGATTATAAAGTTCGCTTTTTAATAAGCTTGAAAAACTTAAAATTGTATTTATCGGAGTTCTAATTTCATGAGACATTTGTGCTAAAAATTCCGACTTAAGTTTTTCTGAATTTTCGGCTCGTTCTTTTGACTCTAATAAAACTTTCTCGGATTGCTTTTTTTCCGTTATGTCTTCAACAACGCCTTCCAGAAATTTAGTCTTCTTATCTTTACCTTTTACAACTTTGCCATATATACGTACATTAATAATATTACCTCTTTTTGGTTTTATTAATGTTTCAAATCCGTCGAATTCACCTTTAGTGTTAGCCAACTTGAGTAGTTTTTTTCTATCTTCAGAATTAACATAAAATTCTCTTGCAATATCTTGTTCCGCTAATTCCTCAAAAGAATTGCAGCCGAACATTTTAATTAATGCGGGGTTAGCAAGAACAAACTTTCCGTCAAAAGTAGTGCGGTAAATTCCAAGCTTTGCATTTTCATATAAACTTCTAAAGCGTGCTTCGCTTAATTTTAAGTCTTCCTCAATTTCTTTACGTTGTAATGAATTTGCAATGATCTCACCAAATATTTTCAGCAATGATATAAAACCTTTGTCAATATTCCATTCATTTTGAACGGTTGTAAGAGCAACAAGCCCGATAAGTTTATCGTGCTGTATAATAGGGATATGTACAAATGATTTAATATTCATTTTATTAAGTTCATATATCCATATCTTTTCCGATTTAGGAATTTGTTTTAATGAATTGATAACCAATGGTTCAAAAGTTTTGATTTTTTTTAACCACCATCTTCTGCTTACCATACTAAGAGTGTTAAATTTCCTCTTAATACTTTTTTTACCGGATCGATTCCATTGTGTAACACAAGAAATTGTAGAGTAATCATGAGAAAAGGAGAATAATAAACACAAGTCCAACTTGAGGAAATCGCCTATCTGTTTAAACGCGTTTTTTATTTTATTCTCAAGCGCTTCTTCCTTTAAGTTTACAAAACTTGCTGAAATTTTTGTAAGCAAATTTTCAAATTCTACCCTGCGTTTCAATCTATGTTCAAATTCTTTCCTTTCGGAAATATCACGAACAATAGCTTGAAGATATTTCCCGGATTCCAATTCTACAACATTAAGACTAACTTCGGCATAAAATGGTGTTCCGTCGTATTTACAATGAAGCCATTCAAAAACTTGCTGTTGATTTTTTTGTGCAGCGGTAATTTTTTTTAACGCTTTAACCTGCGAATCTCTCCCGTCAGGTTGTTTTAAAGGCGAAAATTCAAATGGTGAATGGTTAATAATTTGGTTTCTTTTACATTTAAACATTTCTAAAGTTTTCGGATTGCAGTCGATGAATCTGTCGTCTTTCATTAAAAAAATCGCATCGTTAGCAGAGTTAAACAGCTTTTCGTATCTCTCTTTGCTCTCTAGTATTTCATTAGCAGTTTTTTGCTTCTCCGTTATGTCTTGAAAGAAAGCATAGTAAATGCTTTCACTGGTTCTAATTATACTGAATTTAATTTCTATTTCTTTTGAATTCTTATTTCTAACCTTTAGCAGCTCAGGAATAATTTTTCTGCTTATATCCTTGTTCAAAAATAAATTCCATTTACGCTTTATATTTTCCCGGTAGGAAGCAACACGGATAATATTATTTAAAAATTTAGTTGTAGTAGGAATTTCGGCTAAATTATATCCGAAAAGTTTCTTAAAAGCAGGATTGATGTAAATTAGTTTTCCTCCGTTACTGAAAACAGCGCTTGCAAACGGCGATTTACTTAATAATTCTTTTGTGCTTTTCAGAATTACATCCGGATTAGTAATGGACTTGGAATTTTTATTGATATTATGATTTTTTGAAAAATCATTTCTATTGTTATATTTTTCTTTCTCTGATTTTTTTTTCATAGATTATTAATTAAATTGTTTTTCTCTACTCAACACTAAATTGATTTTAAGTATTTCCGGTATCATCGAATAAAATTTAATTTATTACAATAGTTTTTTTAAAAAAAGCACTATTGTTAAAACTTTCTTTACTAAACAAATTATTTTTTAATTATTTATTTCTATTTGTTATTAATTTACGAATATAAAGCGAGAACTAAAATGAAGAACACAAAATCTATTATTAAAATTGTAATCATTCTTTTTCTATTCACAACAGCTTTTATTCCCAAAATTTGTTTTGGTGCATTTCAGAAGCCGCAAAAAGCAAAAAACGGAATGGTTGTTACGGTTAGTACTCCGGCTTCTTTAGTTGGCGTTCAAATCTTAAAGGATGGCGGTAATGCAGTTGATGCAGCGGTTGCGGTTGGTTTTGCACTTGCTGTAACTTACCCGTATGCGGGAAATATCGGCGGAGGTGGTTTTATGGTTATTCATTTAAATAATGGAAAGAACACTACTATTGATTTCAGGGAAAAAGCTCCTTTAAGAGCCACAAGAGATATGTATTTAGATAAAGATGGAAATTATACGCCTTCTCTAAGTAAAGAAGGAGCAACTTCTGTAGGTGTGCCGGGAAGTGTAGCAGGACTTATTTGTGCATTAAAAAGATATGGTACTATGCCGCTCGAAAAGGTTATTCAACCGGCAATTGATTTGGCTGAAAAAGGCTGGCGGCTTGATGATAGGACTGTTGCCGCGTTTATAAAAAATTTAGAAAATTTTAAGAAATATCCGTCGTCTTACAAAATATTTTCAAAAGATGGTAAACCATACCTAGAAGGTGAAATATTTAAACAGCCTGATCTTGCCTGGACTTTAGAACAAATTAAAGAAAATGGTACAGATGGATTTTATAAAGGAAAAGTAGCTGATTTATTAATTAAACAAATTAAAGAGTTTGGGGGAATAATTTCTCATAAGGACTTAATAAAATATAAACCTGTTGAACGGAAGCCGGTAATAAGTACTTACAGAGGTCATAAAATTGTTTCGATGCCTCCTCCAAGTTCAGGCGGAATTATATTGGCAGAAATGCTAAATATTCTTGAAAACTATCATTTTAATCCTAACGAATGGGGAAGCAGTATCTATTACCACAAGCTTGTAGAAGCAATGAAATATGCCTATGCAGACCGTTCCGTACATCTTGGCGATGCGGATTTTTACCCGGTCCCGCAAAAGGGATTATTATCTAAAGAATATGCAAAATCCATTTTCCTAAAAATTGGTAACAAAGCAACTCCTTCTTCTTCTATTAAAGCAGGAAATCCCATGCGCTACCAGGAAAGTACGGAAACCACTCATTATTCTATTTACGATAAATACGGGAACGCAGTAAGTGTAACAACAACTCTCAATTCTGCATTCGGGAATAAAATTGTTGTTGAGGGTGCCGGATTTTTACTTAATAATGAAATGGATGACTTCAGCTCAAAACCTGGAGTTCCCAATCAGTTTGGATTAATTGGAGGGGAGGGGAATTCTATTCAACCTGAAAAAAGAATGCTGAGCTCAATGACTCCGACAATTATCTTAAAAGATGGTAAACCGTACATAGTAATCGGTTCACCCGGCGGCTCAACAATTATAACAACCGTAATGCAGGTAATCTTAAATTGTATCGACTTTAATATGGATATCCAAACGGCAATTGATATGCCGAGAATTCATCATCAATGGTTGCCTGATAAAATCTTTTTTGAGAAATATGCCGTTAATTTAGACACTGCAGAAAAATTAAGGGCATTGGGTTATAAGCTGGCCGACATACGAAAAAGCTTTAGAATATTAGGAATTGCAGAAGGTATTATGATTGACAATACAAACCATATCATTTATGGCGCTTCGGATCCGCGCGGTGGCGGTTCTGCAGAAGGGTATTGAATTCACATTTCATCATACTAAAATAAGATAAATTATATTTTTTCGATGTATTGACATATTGAAAAAAAAATTGTAATATCTTTTTATTATTCTTCTGTTAGGATGCTAAGTTTTCTTGCAAATATATGAATAACAACTTTAATAATGATACGGTTGTTATTCAACACAATACGCTTTTGAATCAGCTGTTTTTAATTAACTTATCTTTAATAACAAACGAGGAGCCTAAGATGAAAATATCTTTACTTGTATCCCATTTTAAAAATGGGAAATTAATATTTGCTCTTTTTGCTTTGCTTATTTTAATCGGTATAAGCAATTCAATCATTGCTCAGAATATGGGGAAAGTAACAGGTACAATAACCGATGCTTCTTCCGGTAAAGTATTACCAGGTGCCAATGTTATTGTTGTTGGAACTCAAATTGGCGCAGCTACATCAAAGGACGGTAAATATACTTTATCTCTCAAGCCTGGAGAATATACATTAAAGGCAAGCTTTGTCAGTTTTAAACCTTTTAAAGTTAATGTAACAGTTGTTCCCGGAAAAACTGTACTCCAAAATTTTAAGTTGAAATCCGATTTAATCGGAACGGCTGAGGTTGTAATTTTGGGTACTCGTAGAACGAATAGGACAGTTATCGATTCTCCGGTTCCGGTTGATGTTTTAACTGCTAAAGCAATAGAACGAACGGGGGCAACACAGACAACTACTTTGTTAAAAATGTTAGTCCCTTCTTTCAACCAGCCTCAAAATACAATTACAGACGGTTCGGATGAAGTAAGACCGGCTGCAATTAGGGGAATGAATCCCGATCATGTGCTTGTCCTTGTTAATGGTAAAAGGCGGCACAGTAGTGCATTGATTCACGTAAACGGTTCTATTGGTCGCGGATCATCCGGAGTTGACCTTAATGCCATTCCTGTTGGAGCAATAGAACGAATTGAAGTGCTGCGCGACGGTGCATCGGCACAATATGGATCGGACGCTATAGCCGGAGTGATAAATATTATTTTGAAAAAGAAAGTAGGATTTGATATATCTGCAACAGCAGGCGAGAACATAACTACTCAAACGAGAGGTTATGCCGAAAATGAAGGTAATCTTGCCGGCGAAAATGCATCTACTTATAGTTGGGACGGGAATGTTGAAGACGTTAGTATAACCGATGGATTCTCAACAGACATTAATCTTGGATACGGAATTAAAGTTAATGAAACCGGGACAATTTATTTAAGCGGTGTTTACGTAAATCATAACGGAACCAATAGAGCAGGATTAGATCCCCGACAACAATACTTTAATCTGGATTGGGCTACGAATAACGTTACTCCCGATCCACGCGAAAAAACCTTTAACAGATTAAATCATCATTGGGGTGATTCCAGAACAGTAGATATAGGCGCCTTTTTAAATGCTGATATTCCACTTAAAAATAACCTTACGTTTTATGCATTTGGCGGGTATACTTACAGAACAGGTTTTGCGGGCGGTTTCTATAGAAGATCTTTAGATAATAGGAATGTAAGAGCAATAAACCCTGATGGTTTTCTACCGAAGATTTCGCCGAAAATTTATGACGGTTCGATAGTCGCCGGACTAAAAGGAAGCTTCGGGAAATGGTCTTATGATTTAGCCCAAACTTATGGAACAAATACTTTTAATTTTAATACATTTAACACGCTTAATGCTTCATTCGGAACAAAAAGTAAAACAAGCTTTGATGATGGAAGTTTAAAAGCGTCTCAAGCAGTAACAACTGCTGATTTCCTTAGGACTTATGACATAGGTACGGCTGAACCGTTAAACGTAGCCGTGGGGGCGGAGTTTAGATGGGAAAATTACCAAATTGTTGCAGGCGAGCCAATGTCGTACGAAAATGGCGGGGTCCCGATATTAGATGGTCCAAATGCCGGAAATGCTGCGCCGGTAGGTTCACAAGTGTTCCCGGGTTTTTCTCCCAAGAACGAACAAAATCAAAATAGAACCAACTTCGGTGTTTATGTTGATTTTGAAAACAATGTGCTTAAAGAATGGACGGTAAGTATTGCCGGAAGATATGAGAATTACAGCGATTTCGGCTCTGCTTTTGCCGGCAAACTTGCTACCAGGTATGAGTTTGTAAAAGGTTTTGCATTTAGAGGTTCTATTAGCAACGGTTTCCGCGCACCATCCTTATCGCAAGAATATTTCTCTTCTATTGCAACGAACTTTATTGGTGGTGTACCGTTTGAGGTAGGAACTTTTCCGGTAAATACCGAGGTTGCTAAAGCGCTTGGTGCAAAACCATTGGAAGCCGAAACCTCCGTAAACACCGGTGCGGGCTTTACTTTTACAACAAGTAATTTTGATCTTACCGTTGACGGTTATTTAATATCGCTTAATAATAGAGTTGTTTTGTCAGAAAATTTTACCGGTAGCGGTGTAAGAGATTTCTTAAATAATCTTGGAATTAATGCTACCGGCGGTAGATATTTTACAAATGCGGTTGATACAAAAACTTATGGTGTGGATATTACGGCAAAATACGGTGTTCAGCTTACTCCAAGTTCAAATTTAAAATTTGTTCTTGCTATGAACTTCAATAAAACTGAAATTACAAATAGAGACGAAATAAAAACACCATCTGAAATAAAGGCAATTACCGACATTCCGCTGATGGGCAGGGTGGAACAAGGAAGAATTGAAAAAGGACAGCCTTTAAGTTCTTGGAACTTCATGGCAAATTATAATTATGATAAATTCGGTGCAACCTTTAGATTACTAAGATATGGGGAATTTTCTATTTTCAACAACGATCCCAAGAGAGATCAAACATACGGAAATGTATGGAATGCGGATATCGATTTATCATACAGTCTTATGCAGCAGCTTACTCTTGCAGTCGGTGTAAATAATATTTTCGATACTTATCCCGACAAAACCGTTAAGCGGAACAGTTTTAACGGAATTTTCCCTTACAGTGGTTTAAGTCCATCCGGATTTAACGGGAGATTTCTTTATACTCGTCTAAGGTTATCTCTCTAATCAAATTAACAATATAATTTTATGGGGTTCAAATTTGAACCCCATAAAATTATTCCCTCTTTATTGTCTTATTTCAACAGTAAAATTATATCGGTAACAGGCAAATTAAGAAAATGGATTTGTTTCTAACAATCATAATTGATTGTTTCATATCATAGTATTATATTAAAATATGATAGTAATAAAAGTTAAAGAAGTTAATTAAACTTAATATTTATTTGCAGTAAAAAATTAGTGTTTATCAACAAGGCGGAATGATGGATGATTTAAACCAAATAAACAGAGAACAAAAGTATGTACAAATATTTTCTTGGATTTTAATTGTCGGTTCAATTCTTATATTCCTTAAAGCTTTATTGGCATTAAATGGATATGCCGGAATGATTAATATGCAGCAGCTATCCAAAAATTTCAACCCGTCCATTCAAATGAATTTTACATTATATTTTGTTCTAAGCGGGATAGAACTTTTACTCAGTATTTTAATTTTTATATCAGCTGTATTTGTTCTTAAATATAGTGATTTATGGAGGAGAATACTTATTTACGGACTGATTCTTGCTATATTGTATTTGGTTATTTTTCCTATTCTTTATTATAATAATTTCATGATGAGAGATACTATGATGATTAAAGGAATGGAAAAAGAAATGCTGAAGTTAGCTAAGTCATCATTTTTAATTTGGTCGTATTTTTGGTCGGTTATAGTGTCAATATTTTTTGTTTTTGTGATCAAGAAATTATCTAATGAAAAGACTAAAGAGTTATTTAAATAATGAACTATGACAAAGAATATAGTAGAATTGCTAATGTTTTTGGGGAAGAGCCCGAAACGGTTTTAAAAAGTTATTATCATAAAATAAACAATTCTTTACCGGTTTTAGATTTAGGTGCGGGACAAGGTCGGAACTCATTTTTTTTAGCGCGGAAAGGATTTGTTGTTGACGCTGTTGATCCTTCAAAAGTCGGAATCGATATTATTTCGACCGAAGCGGAAAAAGAGAATTTGTCTATTCATACATATCAGTGTGGTTTTAATGAATTTATTCCACCGATAGATTCCTATTCATGTATTCTAATTTTCGGACTGATCCAAAATTTGTCAAGGGAATCGATTGAGATTATACTTGCAAAGATTAATGAATGGACTGAGAAGGAGAGTCTTGTTTTTATTACTGGGTTTACTACCTTGGATGCGTCATTTAATGAATATGCTCAAAAGTGGGACCTAACAGGAAAAAACTCATTTGCCGGGGAAGGCTCAAATATTAGAACTTACTTAGAACCGGAAGAAATACTTAGTTTGTTTCAAAATTATAAGGTCATCTATCACCGGGAAGGTATGGGACCAAAGCACCGACACGGAGATGGACCGCTTGAGCAGCACGCGATGGTCGAAGCTGTTTTTCAAAAACAATAATATTTTTGCATCGCACATCTTTTACTAAATTTAAATTCTTTTAATTATTACAAAAGAGAAATGCAAGGAACGGTATGTTAAATAATATCAATAAGACGGTCAAGCTGAAGAACGGAATTAAAATGCCGATGCTGGGATTAGGAACTTGGCTGGCTTCAAACGGGCAAGAAGTGGAGAATGCGATCAGAATTGCATTGGACGTTGGCTATAGAAGTATTGATACTGCTGCGATTTATGGAAATGAAAAAAGTGTTGGAAAGGCAATTAGAGAAAGTGATATTCCGAGAGAACAAATATTTGTGACTTCCAAACTTTGGAATTCCGAGCAAGGTTTTAATTCAACATTAAAAGCTTTTAACAATAGTATAAGAAAATTAAATATTAATTATCTTGATTTATACCTGATTCATTGGCCGGTTAGAAATAAATACAAAGAAAGTTGGAAAGCATTGGAAAAATTATATAGCGAAAAAAAAGTTAGAGCAATTGGCGTTAGTAATTTTCATATTCATCATTTAAATGATTTACTGAAAGAAGCGGATATTATTCCAACAGTTAATCAAGTTGAATTTCATCCATACCTTACACAGACGGAATTGAAACAATATTGTAGTAAATATTCAATTCAGTTTGAAGCATGGAGTCCGTTAATGCAAGGTAATTTTATGAGCGTTCCAACTATTCATAATCTATCTGAAAAATATGGCAAAACTCCGGCCCAGATTATTTTAAGATGGGATATCCAGCATAATGTTGTTACAATTCCAAAAACCATTCACGAAGATCGGATAAAGGAAAATGTAAATATTTATGATTTTGAATTAACCGTTGAGGATATGAAGAAGATTGATTCGTTAAATAAAGACCACCGTTTTGGTCCGGATCCGGATAGTTTTAATTTTTAAGTAATTTAAGTTATGCCACAGGCTGTCTTATTATTGTTTCCCACTTTTCGGATGCAGCTCTACGAATATCCGGCAGATAAATTTCATGATGTTTACCGTGCAAGCGGTAACTATTATCTTTTATAAGCTTATTTAATCATAAATTTTATTGTATAAGAAAGACTGAACAGTGTTTAAACTGCTTGACCGTATTCTGCCGAAGTATTCGGGTTCCCTTTCCCGTCAATTATTAAAAAGATCATTTTAGGAATGTCGACAAATTCAGCATTTTTTACAGAAGGTATGTACAAGTGGTTTAATTTTTTTTAAAATCAATTTTTTTCATTTTCGAATTCTTCTATTTTTCAATCATTATTTGAATTTCAGTTAAATAATTATTCGGGTTACCTTTAAAAATCATACCAGGACCTTTTATATAAACCTCTCGTGAGGGCAGTAAAGTATTAAGGCTTTTTTCATTTATGTAAGCAAATATTTTCTTATAAGATTCCGACAAATTTTCATACTGACCTTTATGAATAAGACTTACGCACCTTCCGCCTTTTAATTCACGCACAGAAACGCCCTCTGTATCTTTCCCTTTGCTGATGGGGAAACAAGGTTCAAAATCAGCATCGTCCTCTCTGTATTCATCGTCATAATAAAGGTTCATTGCTTTACCGTTTATATGCCTGCCGAAAGATTTGCCAAGTAACTTAAATCCTTCGCCTACATCTTGGTATTTGCCTTTCATTCTATGTCCGGCAATTAGTATTGTTGGAATTTCTTTTTCTTCCACCTCGAACTCTTGCTTGGTTTTCATCACATTCTCCTTTTCTTGTTTAATAATATTTTCAAGTGATTGAGAGATTTCTTTGTAGCGATCAATTTTATTTTTAACCTCACTAAGTTTAACTTTAATCTGCTCAAGCATATCGGATTCTTCACTGCATTCGTCAAGAATATCTTTAATTTCCGCCAGGCTAAAATCGTGTTCTCTTAAAATTTTTATTGAACGAGCTTTCTCATAATTTATTTCATTGTAATAGCGGTATTTTGTAAACTTATCAACTTCCGCAGGAATAAGAATTCCCTTTTCATGATAAAGACGTAGTGATTTTACTGATAGTGTTGTGATTTTTGAAAACTCACCGATGCTGAATTTCATTGTTCCCTCTGTTTTAATAATGTCATTCGACCAACGACACAAATATAAGCACTGCCCCTGGGGTAGAGTCAAGAGAAAAATATTTTCTAAGAAAAGATTAAGTGGTTTTTTATAGTTTGAACATTAGAATGTTTTGATCGGTGCGGTTTACCTATTGCAGTATTTTAAATGTGATTATCAATAATAGATAATTTTAAAATATGTAAGAGAAATAAATAAGATTCTATCCGGGTTTTGGAGACTATAAAAGTTTTACAAGATAAAAAGATTAGTTGCTGATTTTAACTTATAATCTTTTATATACTTGGTTATCAAACAAACTCAAGAGAGTTAACGGTTTCATAAATTGGAACAGCGAACATGAAAACAGTCCCTTCACCCAATTTAGTCTCGACGGAAATTTGTAAACTATGTACCTCTAACATTTTCTTTGCAACAGCTGAACCAAGTCCTAATCCTTATTTACATTTTGTTCGGTACGCTTTCCCTTGTGAAATCTATTGAAAATATTCGGCAGATCATCTGAAGGAATACTACAATCGTTATCAGAATTTATTATAAACATTCGATGCTCTCTTTACAAATGATGAATGTGTCAACAAAAATCACATAAAAGTATCACGAAAATATCACGGAAGTTTAAAGATAGTCTAACATTATCAGAGCAATATTTAAGACCTCAAATATTTATTTGAGTAGTATCATTTTTTTTATTTGAGTAAAATTACCGGCTTTCAATCTATAGTAATAAATTCCGCTGGAAAGAGAACTCGCATTAAATTCAACAGCATATCTTCCGGAGCTTTGTTTTTTGTTTACTAGTGTTGCAATTTCCTTTCCTAAAACATCATACACAATCAATTTTACATTGTATTGTGGAGACGCAAAATTTTGTGCCTTTACTTTTTGTATGTCATATCTTATTGTTGTTGTTGGATTAAACGGATTTGGGTAGTTTTGAGAAAGTAGAAATTGCCTAGGTGCAATATTTTTAATATTATCAATTACTGTAATAAGTCCCGGTATATATTGTACACTTCCGCCTGTCTCGGCAATAAAAATATCTCCATTATTTGAAATTGCAATATCATTTATTGTATATGATTTTAGCCCTGAAAAATTTAATCTATCCCAACTTGTACCTGCATTTTTACTTTCCCATATTCCGTGATTTGTACCAATGAATATATCGTCATCATTATTAGGGTTTATTTCAACTACTCTGCTTTTAAACGTTCCTAAAGTTGTGCTGATATTCGTCCAGCTATCCCCACCGTTAGTACTTTTAAATATACCGTTATTGAATGTTGAAATATAAATTTTATTTTCATCGAAGGGCGAAACTTTCATATCGGATGCTACAACCGCCCCTAATCCGGTAGTTTTTAATTGCCACTTATTGTTGTTGATGTCCCATTTATAAAAACCGCCTTTATCAGGGAAAACCGATTTACTCCAGTGTATACTATCTAAACGTGTAACACAATAAAGAGGCAGTCTTGTTATTTTAGAAACATAAAAAGTCTGAACCATCTTTTCGCTTAATCCGGTTTCATATTTTGTCCAGCTATTTCCTTTATCTATGCTCATCCACACTCCGCTTGAATGGGAACCGGCATAAATAGTATCGGATGTATTACCAGTTGTTATGTACATAAATCCATTAAATTTAGTACTCGGTAATACGCTGCCGTCAACATTGGAATCGAGATTATATTTATAAATGCCTTTCCCTTTATTGTCAAAATGAGAGAATTCGCCTTTGCAGAAATAGACAGTAGCACTATCTTCGGGTGCGACAACCATTTGCCAGTTATAGCCGTTTCTTTCATCTTTTGGAGATATATTTAAGAATTGCCAATTACTTTGTATGCCCTGTATATTCCTTAATAAAGCAGCCCCTGCTTCAGCACCCATAAAAACACGTCCGTATTTATCAACTGTAACCCTGTTTACTAAAACAGTTGCAATACCTTTGTTCTTAATTTGGAAAGATACTCCTCCATTGTTACTCATTTTTATGTTGCTCCCGCCGCCGCCCGTAATAATAATTCGAGATGATCTAACTGATAGATTGTCAGATGATGTTAATTGTGAAAATCCATCAACAAGCATATCAGTAAATGAACCACTCGATAATTTTTTCCAAGAACTTCCCCCATCAATTGAATAGAATGTGCCTTTGGTCATGGATGCAGCATTACTATTTTGATACCAAGGAATTTCCTGATCGGAATATAATCTTGTATAAATAACTTGTGTATTCTGTGGGTCAAATTCTATATCCCAACAGGTAGCGGGCAATTCACCATTATTTAGTTGAGACGGTTTATCTAATTGAGACCAATTTAGTCCTTTATCCTTTGAACGAAAAAGCCAGTGACTGTACGTTCCCACTATTAAAATGGAATCATTTGTAGGATCAACTTTTATGCAGGTAACAGAATCATCAAAACTACCTAAGGCAGACCACAATTGGCTTGTAGTATCAAATTTAAACAAACCCGCACCAAGTGTGCAAGCGTATAAATCATCGGTATTAGAAGAATATATACGCGTTGTTTTTGTAAGCACTAAACCGGTATTTTTACTCTGCCAAGTTTGTCCGAAATTATTAGAGAAATAAACACCACCCCTTGATATTTTAGAACTGTCTTTTACACCTATGCCGGCAAAAACATAATTAGGTATTGAATGAAAACTCACAAAAGTTGTAGCCTTTTTTTCGGAAGATAAACCTGAAGTAATTGAATCCCAAGAAACTCCACCATCCGTAGATAAAAGCATACTCGATTTTGAACTAGTAAGTATTTTTTTTGGATCGGAAAAGCTAACAATAACAGCTTCAACACCGGTTTGTCCCAAATTTGGATTGTTGGTTAATGAATTCCAGTTTTCTCCATCATCGGTTGTACGGTGAATAAAACCAATTCCGCCCGTGTAAAAAGTATTGTGATCGTGGGGGTCTTGATAAACAAAGTGTCTGTCGCCGCCAAAGGGACCTATACTTTGCCAGGTTTGGGCAAATGATTTTCCAAATATTATAAATATAAGAAAAAAAAATAATTTAAAAGAAAAGAAAGGTTTTATATTAATATAAATGAGACTTTTCGTTTTTTTCATTATAACCTCTGAATAATATTTGTTAGACAAATTTTCTACTCAATTAGATGCATTTTTAATGCCAACAACTTTTAATTAGTCTAACTTCTATATTTGCAACAATTTAATGTTTAGTAGCGTGGTTATTAAATACCTGGAATTTTGATTGAAATTCCTGAAAAATATTTTTCAGGCGATTTTTAATTACTTAGTGAATTTTTATTGCTCTTATTATTAATAAATAAAAGATGTAAATTCAACCAAAATCAGAAAAGTTTGAGATCCTTTAGAATATAATTTTATTTCATTAACTGAAGTTACGCAAAAGCCATAATTTTTAATTTCCAATTTAGATTTTTGGGAACGACACAATCAAATAATATTGCACGAACTTTGTAAATAGTCTCAATATTTTTTGTTTTTCTAAATAGTTCTAATTGACAAAAAGCAATAAGTACAAAGGAAATATGATTTATTTGCGCAATTGAATTTCTGGAAGAACACCCCTCTATCCTTAATTCTGATTTTAGAATCTTAAAGAACTCTTCAATTGTTTGACGAGACCTATAATTACGTTTAACCCCAGAAGACTGCAAAGATAAATCACTTGTTGCCCAGTAATTATTACTATCTTTTACAACAAGGGCTCTAAGATT
>BDSW01000119.1 GCA_002898175.1 bacterium BMS3Abin04 | reverse complement strand
GTAAAGATACGCCTGCATTTATTGCAAATAGAATCGGGGTCTTCAGTATAATGGCTGTGTTTAAGTTAATGAACGAACTTAAACTAACTAAAAAGGAAATAGATACTTTAACCGGACCTCTTACCGGTAAACCTAAATCGGCAACTTTTAGAACAGCCGATGTTGTTGGGATTGATACATTAGTTAAGGTTGCTAACAATATTTATAAGGATTGTCCGAACGATGAAAGCCGCGACATATTTGTAATTCCCGAATATGTAAATAAAATGGTAGAGAATAATTGGCTGGGAGACAAGACCGGTCAAGGATTTTTCAAAAAGACAAAGGATGATCAAGGGAAGAGGGTTATACTGGAACTGGATACGGAAACATTTGAATATAAACCTACCGTAAAGCCAAAATTCGGTTCCGTAGCAGCTGCTAAACCTGTTGATGATCTTAACGAGAGAATAAAGTTACTACACTACTCAAAGGATAAAGCCGGTGAATTTTTACATAAGTTAAATTATATGGTATTTGCCTATTCCTCAAATAGAATACCGGAAATTACGGACGAGCTTTACAAGATTGATGATGCAATCAAAGCCGGTTTCGGTTGGGAGCTTGGACCGTTTGAAATTTGGGATATTCTTGGCGTTGAAAAAACTGCAAAGGAAATGAAATTAATGGGAATAAATCCCGCCGGGTGGTTAGATGAGATGCTTGAAGGAGGAAACAAAACATTCTATGTGATAGAAAGCGGTATTAAAAAGTTTTACGATATTGCTTCAAAATCTTACAAAGAGATTCCGGGGAAAAGCTCATTTATAATTCTGGATAATTATAGAGCTAATAAACCCGTTTGGAAAAACTCGGGAGCAACACTACACGATATTGGTGATGGAATCTTAAATCTGGAATTCCAAACAAAAATGAACAGTATTGGTACGGAAATACTTGAAGGGATTAATAAATCTATTGAAATAGCGGAAAAAGATTTTAAAGGACTTGTAATCGGAAACAACGGACAGCATTTTTCCGCCGGTGCGAACCTGGCAATGATGTTTATGCTGGCAACCGAACAAGAATATGATGAAATAGATTTTGCCGTTAGAGCTTTTCAGAATGCAACTATGCATATACGTTACTCAAATGTTCCCGTAGTTGTTGCTCCTCACGGCTTAGCTATAGGCGGAGGATGTGAAGTATGTTTACACTCGGATAAAGTCATTGCGTCCGCTGAATCTTATATAGGACTTGTGGAAGTTGGGGTTGGAATTATTCCTGCCGGAGGAGGAACTAAAGAAATGGCGCTAAGAGCATCGGATAATTATTTGGAGGGAGCAGTTGAACTGCCTGAACTGCAGTATAGATTCCTTAACATTGCGCAGGCAAAAGTTTCAACCTCTGCTAGCGAAGCTTACGATCTGGGATATTTAAGAAAAGGATTAGATGAATATATCATAAATCCAAATCGAGTTATAGCCGAAGCGAAAAGAGCAGCTCTTGTATTAGCTGATAGAGGCTATACGAAGCCGGTTGAAAGAAATGATATTAAGGTTCTGGGAAGATCTGCTTTAGCAGCTATGCTTCTTGGTGCATATTCTTATAAGGAAGCAAACTACATTTCTGAACATGACAAAAAAATTGCAGAAAAATTGGCTTATGTTATGTGCGGCGGAGATTTAACCGACAGCGCTCTGGTTTCCGAGCAGTATTTATTAGATTTGGAAAGGGAGGCATTTCTTAGTTTAATTGGCGAAAGAAAGACTATGGAAAGAATTCAAAGCATATTAACAACTGGGAAACCGTTAAGAAATTAAAAACAATTTATAAATAACAAATAATTTTTATAATTAAACAATAAGAAATATCATGAGAGAAGCTTATATTGTAGCAGGATACAGATCCGCAGTAGGAAAAGCCAAAAAAGGCGGGTTCCGTTTTTACAGGACTGATGATATCGCTGCTGATGTTATCAGGTATTTGTTAAAACAAGTTCCACAACTCGATCCCCATAGAGTTGACGATGTAATGGTTGGCAACGCATTCCCGGAAGCTGAACAAGGGTTACAAGTCGGGAGAATGATTGCTCTCCAAACATTGCCGATTGAGGTACCGGGAGTAACTCTAAATCGTTTTTGCGCTTCGGGAATTGACACTATTTCTTTAGCAATAGCCCGCATAAGATCAGGAATGATGGATTGTATTATTGCCGGCGGCGCTGAATCAATGTCCATGGTTCCAATGACGGGTTGGAAACTAGCTCCTAATTATAATATTGCTAAGGAAAATCCCGGTTATTATATGAGTATGGGGTTAACGGCTGAATTGGTTGCTAAAGAATATAAAATTTCCAGAGAAGATCAAGATGAGTTTTCATTTTATTCGCATCAGAAAGCACTTAATGCAATTAAAAACGGATTCTTTAAGAATGAAATCGTTCCCATTGAAGTAGAAAATGTTTTTGTGAAAGACGGTAAAAAGCAAAGTACTAAATATGTTGTCGATGTCGATGAAGGACCGCGAGCAAGTACTACAATTGAAGCATTGTCTAAATTAAAACCTGTCTTTGCCGCAAACGGTTCGGTAACTGCAGGTAATTCTTCTCAAATGTCGGACGGTGCTGCATTTGTCCTTGTAATGTCGGAAGAAATGGTGAAAGAACTTAATCTACAACCGATTG
>BDSW01000118.1 GCA_002898175.1 bacterium BMS3Abin04 | reverse complement strand
CTTTTGAAATTTAGAAAATTCACTGTGTAATAAATCATCTATTTGTTTCAATTTTACTAACTCTTTTTCATCTGAATAGCTGATTCTATGAGCATCTGCATATTCCTTCAAAGCTTCAAAATCCGGAACAATTAGTGCAGTTAGAAACATTCTTCTATCTCCTATAAGAACAAACTGATCTATATACTGGCTGGCAAGAAACATATTTTCAATTGGAGTCGGAGCCACATATTTTCCACCGGAAGTTTTAAATAAATGCTTCTTTCTATCGGTAATTACCAGGAAACCTTCCGCATCAAATACACCTATATCACCTGTATATAGCCAACCGTCTTTTAATACAGCCTCGGTTTCCTTTTTATTCTTATAATAACCTTGCATTATATTTGGTCCGGCAGCTAAAATTTCTCCGTCGGGTGCAATTTTAACATCAACGCCCGGCAATGGTTTCCCGACAGTTCCAAATTTGTAATCGTTTAATCTATTAGCAGCGATTACAGGCGAAGACTCAGTAAGACCATATCCTTCAATAATTATTAGCCCAAGGGATTGGAAAAACTCCCCGTATTCTCTAGCCAAAGCAGCACCGCCGGAAATAAAAAATCTTAATCGTCCACCTGTTTTTTCTCTAATCTTTGATAGAACCAGTTTATCTGCTAATTTATGTTTAATATTCAAAGTAGTAGGAATTCTTTCATGCAGTTTTTTCTTAAATGCATAATCTCTTCCTATATCAAGTGCCCATTTAAATATTTTTTGCTTCTTCTCAGGTTCCTTATCAACATTCCTTTTTATCCGTGAATAAATTCGCTCAAACAATCTGGGAACCGCAGTCATAATAGTTGGTTTAATTTCCATCATATTTGTAGCTACTTTCTCAATTCCTTCGGCAAAAGCAATTGTTGCGCCAGAAGACAAGGCAGTATAATAGCCTGCCATCCTTTCAAAGATATGACTAAGCGGGAGAAAAGAAAGAAAAATATCGTTTTCATTAATATCAAAAATTTGATGAGCCGAATTAACATTTGATACGATATTTTTATGAGTTAACAAAACACCTTTCGGTTCACCGGTAGTTCCTGAAGTATAAATTATTGTGCAAATATCATCCTCTTTCGCTAATTCAGCTTGTTCGTAAAAGTAATTAGGATTTTCCACTTTGTAGTTTTTCCCTAATTCAATAACTTCATTAAAAAGATAAACATCCTTGGGCTTATCTTGTTTTATCTCATGCATCACTATAATAAATTTCAAGTTCTTTACTTTATCACGAACCTTCATTAATTTATTGAGATGAAATTCATTTGAAACAATAATTCCAACTGCTTCTGAATTGTTAAGAATAAATTTAATTGTTTCGGCAGTGGAAATAGGATAAAGAGGAACATCAATTGCACCTAAACCTAAAATAGCAAAATCACTACTTGCCCACTCAACTCTATTTTCAGATAAAATAGCAACCTTGTTTCCTCTCTTTACTCGAAGAGCGGTTAGTCCTAACGCAAAATTTTCCGTCTGCTCTCTAAATTCATCATAAGTTACATCTTCATATTTCCCTTTAATTTTACGTTTAAATACGGGCTTATTCTTTCCCTTTCCATAAACATTTGTCAAATAAGTAAAAATTTCAGGTATGGTTTTAAAAGTAGATAGTGCTGGCATTGTTTTCTCCCTTAATAATAATTTTGCAATTTATATTGCTTATCAATAAAATGCAAGTTTAAATATATATTTAACTTTTGAATATTTAATTTTACATTAAGATTTTTACCGGATAATATGAACGCTAATTATATTTTTCTCTTAATTTAGACAGAAATGAATTGAAAGTAAAAATAAGATACAGAAAAAAAAATAAAAGAATACGCACTATACTTATTTTGGAAAGAAGGTTCTAATAATATTCACCGGCTTTATTTTAGTCAATGGAATTAACTGTCTATCCAGATTTACTTACCTATCATTTGTTTGAAGAGTAATTTTTGAAAATTTAAGAACTAAAAAATTTACATATTTTTAATATTTGCCGCGTGCTTTAGTTCGTGGCTTGCCAACAGCAACGCTGTCAATTCAGCTTTAGCCACAATTACTATATCATATTAGAGGAAGTGCAAAAAATAAAAAGATTTTTCTTAATAAAATTAATTGTGTAGCGGATCATATACACTTATTAAGTATTTCTCCTTCCTAATCAAAAATAATTCCGGTTAAAGCCTAGTATTTTCTATATCTTACTAAACCCGCGATATAAATATCGTGACAAAGATTTAATAATTTACAACTTGCTGGAGCCGGTGTAAAAGAGTTATGACTCGTTATTTGGTTTAAAAAATATGTAAAAATAAAAATTCTAAAACGATCCTGTATAAAGTGTCTAATTTTAGAAATCAAATTAGAAATTAAAATGAATTATCAAAATTTGTGATATAAACGTTTGTTTTAAGAAAAATATTCTGTTTATTTCAAATTTTAATTTTATATTTAATATTGTATGCAATGGATTAGAAAAATATACGACTGGGTTCTGCACTGGGCAGAAACTCCATACGGACCGATAGCACTGTTTTTATTGGCTTTTGCGGAAGCTTCTTTTTTCCCTGTTCCTCCGGATGCGTTATTAATTGCCTTGGTTTTGGGTGCTCGAAAAAAAGCTTTTAGTTTTGCTCTTCTTTGTACCATCGCATCAGTCACAGGAGCATTACTCGGCTATTCAATTGGGCATTTTGCTTGGTGGAGCGGGACAGGAGAGTTTTCTTCTTTTGCTCAGTTCTTCTACAATAATATTCCCGGATTTAATGAAAAAATATTTTTCGATGTAAAAGCGTTGTATGAGAAATGGAATTTTTGGATAATTTTTACTGCAGGGTTCACTCCAATTCCTTATAAAGTTTTTACTATTTCAGCCGGGGCTTTCGATATAAACCTTGTATTATTCATTATCGCTTCTATTGTTAGTCGTGCAGGCCGGTTTTTTCTTGTATCATTCTTAATCTGGAAATTTGGGGAACAAATAAAATCATTTATAGACAAATATTTTAATTGGTTAGCTATTGCTTTCACCGTTTTGCTCATTGGCGGATTTTTCGCAATAAATTATATTTTATAATTGACAATTGAAAATGGAGAATTGACAATTTTGTTCGGTATTAATAGATTTAAAATTAGAAATTACATTATGAAATTTTAAGTAACTCTCATTACCCACAAAATTAGAAATCACTCATTGTTCACCCGTCAGGAGTATGATTAAAAATTATAAATTGTCCATTCTACATTATTTTTTCTATAATTTTTTCTACCGTAAATCCATACTTTTCAAACACTGTTTTACCTGGTGCGCTTGCACCGTATTTCCCATCTATTGCAACACTTATTCCCTCGTCTCCAATATATTTTTCCCATCCTTGTGAAACTCCGGCTTCTATAGAAACTCTTTTCTTAACTTCTTTTGGCAATACAGAATTTTTGTACTCATCGGATTGCATTTCAAAGAGTTCCCAGCTTGGGAAACTTACGACTCTTACACATTTCCCTTGAGCTTCCAATTTTTCAGATGTTTTCAGAGCTATAGAAACTTCAGAACCCGTTGCCATAATTATTATATCAGGCAAGCTGTTTGAGTCCTTAAAAATATATGCTCCTTTACTTAAGTTTTCTGCTCCTGCATATTTTGTTCGATCTAAAATTGGAAGTTTTTGACGAGTTAATAAAATAGCAACAGGTTGATCTTTAGTTTCCAATGCCGTTTTCCAAGCGTAAACCGTTTCATTTGCATCAGCAGGACGAATTACAATTAGTCCGGGAATTGACCTTAATGCCGCAAAATGCTCAATGGGTTGATGAGTCGGACCGTCTTCACCAAGTCCTATGCTATCGTGAGTAAAAATATAAATCGGGCGAATCTTTGATATTGCTGCAAGCCGGATTGAAGGACGTAAATAATCCGAGAAAACTAAAAACGTTGCACCGTAAGGAATTACTCCGCCAAACAAAGCCATTCCGTTTAAAATACCCGCCATACCATGTTCGCGTATTCCGAAATGCATATTCCTTCCGTTAAAGCTGTCTTTGCCGAACGCATCTTCATCTTGCATTAAAGTGTTTGTTGAAGGTGCAAGATCGGCAGATCCCCCGATCAATGTTGGAAGGGAATCCTTAATTGCATTTATTACCTTACCGGAAGCTGCTCTAGTTGCAATCACTTCACCGTAATTTTTAAATTCAGGTAACTTGGATATCCAATCGCTACTAAAATCTCCATTCATAACTTTATTAAACAATTCAGCATCATTCGGAAATTCAGTTTTATATTTTTCAAAAAGTTCATTCCATTTATTTTCAAATTCTTCACCCTTAGCCTTAACTTCGTTGAAGTGATTATAAACTTCTTCGGGTACGTAAAACTTTTTCTCCGGATCCCAGCCAAAATTTTGTTTCGTTTGTTTAACTTCTTCTTCACCCAGCGGTGAACCGTGAACCCCCGAAGTATTATGCTTATTCGGACTTCCAAAACCAATGACTGTATTTGTAATAATTAATGTAGGTTTATTTTTTTCATATTGAGCTTCTTTTATTGCAGTTTCCAATTCACCTAAATTATTTACATCATTTACATGCAAAACATTCCAGTGCAATGATTCAAATCTCTTTTGTACATCATCGGAATAAGCAAGTGAAGTTTTCCCTTCAATTGTAATATGATTATTATCATAAAAAATTATCAAATTGTCCAACCCGTTATGTCCGGCAAAAGATGCGGCTTCTTGAGTAATACCTTCCATTAAATCACCATCACCGGCAATTGCAAAAATTGTATTATTGATAATATTGTAATTCTCCTTATTAAACTTTGAAGCTAAAAATTTGGAAGCGACCGCCATTCCAACAGCATTTGAAAAGCCTTGTCCAAGAGGTCCGGTTGTTGTCTCAACTCCGGGAGTTAAACCATATTCCGGATGACCTGGGGTAATACTTCCCCATTGGCGAAAGTTTTTAAGATCATCCATCGATACTTTATAACCGGAAAGATATAACAAAGCGTAAAGGAGCATACTTCCATGTCCGGCAGAAAGTACAAATCTATCCCTTCCAATCCAGTTTGGATTTTTCGGATTATGTTTCATTATTTTTTTATAAAGCAAATAACCGATCGGAGCGCAGCCCATCGGCATACCGGGATGTCCTGAATTTGCTTTTTGTATTGCATCAACAGCAAGTAATCTTATAGTATTAATACTTTTTAATTCAATACCGTTTTCAACATCGCTCATATTTAATTCCTTTTACAAATTTGGAAAATTAAAATTTATGGTATGCAATTTAGAAATTTTGCGGAATAATAATTGGAATTTATACGACAATTATTTGTATTGTAAACTTTTTTACATAACCGGAAAGTGCTCTTTTACAACTTCTATGCGTCGGTTTTTATTTTATTTTTTAAAACGAAATAAGTAATAAAAATTGCAAGCAGGAAAGCAAATTTACATAAAATACTTTCTACCGCTGCCAGCATTCCAGGAATGAATCTGGTTATAAAAACACCCGGTATAAAAGCAATTAAATAACCCCACAATAAAACTTTGCTTAGGTAAATTCTCCGGTCACCTTTATCTGTTTTTAATTTAATAGAAATAAATATTATCAGTACCAAAATGGGAGAGTAATAAAAAATACCATACAAAAATCCGAGCGGATAATTATATGCAGCGTACATAACCGTACATTTTGTTACTACAAATTGATCTATGACTAAAGGATAATAGACAGAAAAGAAAATTGCCGGAATAAAAAGTAATAAATACCGTTTACTTTTATGATCCCAATATTGAAGTATAATATATAATGCCAGAGGCGGTAAAAAACTTATGTCAACAAAAGCAAGATAGACCATTAACGAAGAGTTTAATCCAACCCCGCAAATTAAATATTCCATAAATTGATAACCAAACAATAACATCAACAGCATGACAGACAATTTATTTACCCGGTTCTTTTCCGATTTGAGAAATAGTATGACTATAAAAACTAATTCAATAATAGAAAAGATAAATGAAACAAGTCCATCAGGCGGGTTTATTAAAATGTCATTCAATACAAAGCTCAAATTTAAGTGATATAAAAAAAGCTGCTTGTACTTTAATTAAACAGTAAAGCAGCTTTTAAATATAAACAGAATTTTGTTAATCTTCTTTAGGACCAATCATTTTTTCGGGACGAACATACTCGTCAAATTGTTCTTCCGTAAGGATTCCCAATTCAACCGCAGCTTCTTTAAGGGTTTGATTATCCTTGTGAGCTTTTTTAGCAATCTTTGCGGCATTGTCATAACCAACATAAGGATTAAGAGCAGTAACAAGCATTAGCGAATTACGCAATAATTGATCTATTCTCTCTTTATTCGGTTTAATTCCAGCTATCATATGATCACTGAAACTACTTGAAGCATCAGCAAGCAATCTAATTGATTGAAGTAAATTATAAATCATAACAGGTTTATAAACATTTAATTCAAAATTACCACTTGCGCCGGCAAAAGTTATTGTTGTGTGATTACCCATTACTTGCGTACAAACCATTGTTATTGCTTCTGCTTGGGTAGGATTTACTTTACCGGGCATTATCGAACTTCCGGGTTCATTAGCGGGCAAACTTAACTCCCCTATTCCACTTCTCGGACCGGAACCCATCCAGCGGATATCATTTGCAATCTTAAATAACGAAGCTGCAATTGTGTTTAAAACACCACTAAACTCTACAATAGCGTCATGAGCAGCGAGAGCCTCAAATTTATTCGGTGCAGTTGTGAATTTAAGACCTGTTAATTCGGATATTTTCTTAGCAGAAAGTTCAGCAAATTTTTTGTGAGTATTTAATCCGGTACCGACCGCTGTCCCGCCGAGCGCCAATTCGGAAAGTCTTGGAAGAGCAGCATCAATTCTAGCCAATCCGTTTGTCAGCTGTTGAACATAACCGGAAAATTCTTGTCCCAATGTAAGAGGAGTAGCGTCCATTAAATGAGTTCTTCCGTTTTTTATTATACCGGAAAATTCATCGCTTTTAGCTTTAAGCGTATCACGAAGTTTTGTGATCATAGGAATTAATCTTCTATAGGTTTCTTCAACCGCGGCAATATGCATGGCAGTTGGGAAAGTATCATTAGAAGATTGTGCTTTATTTACATCGTCATTAGGATGAATAGGTTTTTTGCTACCCATCACTCCGCCGGCAATTTCGATTGCACGATTAGAAATCACTTCATTTGAATTCATATTTGTTTGCGTTCCGCTGCCTGTTTGCCAAACAACAAGCGGAAAATGTTCATCAAGTTTTCCTTCAATAACTTCATTTGCAGCTTGAACAATTAAATCTTTTTTATCATCCGGCAGCATACCTAATTCATTATTTGCCAGAGCAGCGGCTTTCTTTAATATTCCAAGCGCTCTAATAATCTCTCTTGGGAATCTTTCTCCTCCAATTTTAAAATTTTCTTTCGATCTTTGCGTTTGTGCTCCCCAATATTTATCGGCAGGAACTTTAACTTCACCCATAGTATCAGTTTCAATTCTGTACTCCATTTTTGCCTCCAAAATTTAGATTTATAATTATTAATAAAAAATAAGTTAAAATGACACGAATATCAATTTCAAGGGTTCAACCGGATTTTTCTAAAAAATTTTATACTGTAAACTAAATTAATTCTGAATTAAAAACGAAATGTTTTCTCAAATATTTTTGATGTTTTAGAATTTTAAGTTTTATTTGAATGTAAGAATACTAATTTGAAATCGGTTTGACCCTTCGTGCACCAATATAATGGTTTTTATAATATGAATTACTTAACGAAGATATTGTTACGCCCTGCGATGAACTTGCGTGGGCAAAAAGTGAGTCTCCGATATAAATGCCGACATGACCGGGATATACGCCTTTTTGAGTATCGAAATAAATTAGATCTCCGAATTTTAACTTGGATTTTCTACCGATTATCTGCCCAACTCTATATTGTCCTCTAGCGGTTCTGGGCAAATTTACACCAATAGATTTATGATATACCTGCTGAGTAAAGGCTGAACAATCTATTCCTTTTTTGGTAACCCCGCCATATTTGTATGGTGTATCAAGATAGGTTATAATTTCAAATAGTACTTTTTCTCTTGGGGTTAAAGCGCGGGAAAGCTTTTTTAAATTATTAAATTTACGAATAAATTCAGTGGGATTTATATTAGCTTCAGAAGGCAATGCTTCCGTTTCATTTTTGCCGGGATCATTATATTTATTAACTCTTTTCTTTTTTTTATCCTTATCGGCAAATCTTATTACATTACTTTTAGTTTCTGGTTCTTGCTCTTTTGGTTTGTCATACCTTCTGTAAGTAGATGTGGAAGCACACGAATTTAACAATAAACTAAATACAAGAAAAAAAGCGGCAATATATAAATGCCTAATCATATAAATATTATCCTAGATAAGATCTTAGATATCTGCTTCTGGACGTATGACGGAGTCTTCTAATTGCTTTTTCCTTTATCTGGCGAACTCTCTCTCTTGTTAAATGAAATTTTTCTCCAATCTCTTCAAGAGTAAAGGAATGATCGTCATCAAGTCCAAAATATAGTCTAATTACTTCAGACTCTCTTTCAGTTAAAGTTGACAAAGCCCGTTCAATCTCTCTCCTAAGAGAATCCGACATTAAAGATTTATCCGGTGATGGGTCTTCCTCGCTGGAAAGCATATCCAGTAAGCTATTATTTTCTCCTTGTGCAAAAGGGGCATCCATAGAAACACTGCGTCCTGCTATCTTTAATGTATCCGATATTTCATCCAAATCCATGTCTAATTCATTAGCAAGTTCGGTTGCACTCGGTTCCCTTTCATATTCTTGTTCCAGACTGCTATAAGCTTTACCGATCTTATTAAGAGTTCCAACGCGATTTAGCGGCAGACGTACGATTCTGGATTGTTCTGCTAACGCTTGTAAAATAGATTGGCGGATCCACCAAACAGCATAGGAAATAAACTTGAACCCTCTTGTTTCGTCAAATCGTTTAGCCGCTTTTATCAGTCCTAAGTTCCCTTCGTTTATCAAATCTCCTAAAGAAAGTCCTTGGTTCTGATACTGTTTAGCAACACTAACTACAAACCGTAAGTTAGATTTCACAAGCTTCTCAAGTGCAAGTTGATCGCCTTTCTTAATTTTAATTGCCAAATCAATTTCATCTTCAGGATTAAGCAAATCAACTTTACCAATTTCCTGAAGATATTTATCAAGCGATTGACTTTCTCTATTTGTGAATTGTTTTGTAATTTTCAATGAATTTACCTCAAAAATTTTCAGAATTAATTGAATCTACAATACCGACTATTGATGCATCAACCGGCGCCATTTCAACATCCATTGCAATAACCGATTCACTTGAAGTGGCATAAAATATTATTTCGCCGGGCCCGGCTCCTATTGTGTCAACAGCAACAATCGGGTCGCCAATTTCTTTTAAATGTGAGTTAATAGGCTGCACAAATTGGAGCTTATAACCTTTAACAGCATCATATTTACGAGTTGCCCAAATTGTTCCTATTACTCTACCTAAAATCATTAGTTTTCCACAATTTCTTTTAATTTCTCTTTTACCGAAATATCAAGCTTATCAACAATAGCCATTATCACTGCATCAACAGGTTTATCTTTTGTAAATGTAGTTTGCCGTGCAGAGCTTCCTTGCGCGAAAAGAACTATCTCACCAACACCTGCTCCAACAGAATCTACTGCAACAACAAAACCGTTTTTAGGTTTATAGTCCAAATCAAGCTGCTGAACAATTAAAAATTTAGCTCCAACCAATTTTTCATCTTTTCTGGTTGACCATACTGTACCAATTACTTTTCCTAAATGCACGGTTACCTCATAAATCTTTTGATGTTAAAACTTTAATACCACTGTTTTCAAACTTCTTTGTATCATCGGTTAATATAAGTAATTTATTTAACTTTGCTACAGTACAAATTATTGCATCACGCACCGATAAAACCTTTCCAATATACTCGTCGACATACAAACTGTATCTAGAATGAAGACCTAAAACTTTAAGCGCATTAAGCAATGACAATAATATATCTTTTTCATTTTTGCTATTAACCGAATAAATTAATTCCGATGAGTTAATAACAGTCGTAAAACAAATACCCGAACTCATTGCTTTTTCTAAAACAGATAAAGAGTTCGAATGATTTTTCAAATGATCTAATAATATATCTGTTTCAACTAAATATTCAATTTTATTTTTATTCAACTCAAAAATCGTTCCTAATACTAAAATTTTTCAAAGTGCCTTTACTTTTCATAAAATCCAAAGCAATATGTAATGGAATTCCTTGAATATTTTTTATTTTTTCCGCAAGATTCGTATTATTATCACTAAGTTCAGAACCGGTATTTTTACTAAAAATTTCTATTTTAACTTTTTTATATCCTTTCAAGAATAATTCTTTAACTAACTGCGTAGAAACAACTAATTGACCATCCGAAGTTATTTCCGCCTCAATAGTTGATATTTTAGTTAAACTAGTCATCTTCGTCTAAAAAACTTGTTCCATTTAAACCATTATTAATTTTGAAAAAATGGGCCACGGTTTGAGCAACATCTGAAAAAGTTTCTCTTATTCCTAAATTTCTACCAATTTTATTTTTTTTATAAAACAGCAAAGGTACATATTCTCTGCTATGATCAGTACTTGGAGTTGTCGGATCGTTTCCGTGATCGGCTGTAATAATTAACGCGTCTGTCTCATCTAGAGACTCAAGTATTTCCGGTAGAGCTTTATCAAATTCAATTAACGCACTATGAAATCCTTCCGGATTATTCCGGTGACCAAAATATACATCAAAATCAACTAAATTCGCAAAGATAAAGCTATTTTCAGTTCCCTTTATATTTTTTATAATTTTCTGAATACCTTCCTTGTTGGATTTTGTTTTTTCAATTACATCAATTCCACGATAATTAAACAAATCGTTAACTTTACCAATCCCAAAAGTTCTTATCCCGGTTTTAGAAGCGTAGTCAATAATTGTATCGGAAACCGGATCGACCGAAAAATCCCGTCTATTTGTTGTTCTGGTATATTTGCCATCACTACCTAAAAATGGTCGCGCTATAACTCTTCCAACAGTATTATCTCCAACTAAAACTTTCTTTCTAGCTATTTCACATATTTCATAAAGTTTTTCTAGTGGAATCACTTCTTCGTGTGCTGCAATTTGGAAAACCGAATCTGCCGAAGTATAAACTATAGGATAACCGGTTTTTACATGCTCGTCGCCAAGTTCTTGAATTATCACCGTACCGGAAGCCGGTTTATTTCCCAAAACTCCTTTCACTCCGGTTTCTTTCTTAAATAATTCAATCAATTCTTCTGGGAATCCGTTTGGATAAACAGGAAATTTAAAATCGACCGGAACACCTGCAATTTCCCAATGCCCGCTGGTAGAATCTTTTCCAATTGATATTTCTTTCATTTTCCCAAATGAAGCAATAGGTTTTTTTTCTACCGGGACACCTAATAAATCTTCAATATTTCCTAATCCCATCTTAGCCAAATTAGGTAATTTTAATCCATTTACAACACGGGAAATATTACCAAGAGTGTTACTGCCTCTATCGCCGTATTGATCCGCATCCGGTAACTCTCCAATACCAACACCATCCAAAATAATAATCACAAAATTATTCATAACTTTTTTCTAATCTTTTTAATCAAGAATAAATATTTATTTAGTTGAAAAATATTTGACCAGCTAAATACTTTTAACTGAATTACCGCCTTTCTCAATTGCTTTGTTTAAAGCAAGTTCAGCATTTTTCATTACTTCTTCAAATTCTGTTTTATTTTTTGCCGAGGCAACTCCAATTGAAACAGTAAAAGTAGTTTGCTTAGTCAAGACCTCAACCGGTTTCCTGGCAATTTTTATTCTTAATTTTTCAGCCCACAGAAAAACATCTTTAGTATTTTTATTAAAGAAATAAACGGCGAAGATTCTATTACTTAATCTTCCAAACATGTTTGTTATTGTTATCTCATCCCTAATTATTTTAGTTATTGACATTAATACTTTAGGAAACGGATCTTCTTCGAACAAAGAGCCTTCATCAAGGAATTCATCAATTTGAATTAATGCAACAGCACTCGGCACATCAAGTTCTTTCGACTTAATCAGATCACTACTCATTCTTTCCATAAATGAATTGTAATTCAGCGCCTTTGTTTCTATATCAAGGGATAATAAGTTCATCAAAATTGAATTAGCGGAATAAGAATAGACAATAAATGAGAAAAGTTTTGCAGCGCTTCTTAAAAACTTTACATCGGAATTAGAATAGATGTTTTTCTTCAAACTTTCAAAGCAGAGAACACCATAGTTCTGCTCATCATAAACCAGCGGAACGGCTAAAAATGAACCGTCAAATTTAACATCTTCATTTTCAGTAAATCTAATTATCTTCTTCTCTGCCGTATTCTCAATCTTGATCGGCATACCGCTCATTATAGCTTTGCCGACCTCTGTTCCCTGCAAATTAATTTCTAAATTTTCACCAACATATTTTAGGGTTGTTTTATTTATCGTTTTCAAAATTTTGAATTTCTGAAGATTTGGATCAAAATAAATAAATGTAAAAACATCCCATGGAATTAAACTGGTAACAGCAGAATATATGTTATCAAAAAGTTCCTTTTCGTTCTCAAACTTTTTATTTGCATTAATTACATTAAGCAATGCCTTCAGGCGATCATGAGACGTTGTATCGACATATTTCTCTTCAAAAAGAGAAATAATAATAGCCAAAACTCTTACGAATCTGCCTAGATTATATATTGTTTCGATCCCGAAAGTATCGTTCGCTTTAGAATCAAGAGCCAAAACCCCGGTTAAATGCTTTCCGTAAAAAAGCGGGACACCGACAAAACTTTTTATTCCTTGCGGCGATTCATAATACCGGATTACATCAGTTTCCGCATTCGGAGTAATATCGGTTAATAATTCGGGCTCTTCTTTTAATACAATTTTACTTAGTATATCATCTTCTATATCAAATTTATCTTTAAGAATATCATTCGAATCGGAAATATATTTTTCGAGAGCCAGTTTTTGTTTTTTTTCATTGTACCAGAAAAACAATGCCGAGTGTGCTAAGAAAGATTCTTTTATAACATTTAAAATTTTCTCAAGTACAAATACAAATTGCTCATCTTGGTTAACACCTTCAGGTACTTTTTCAAATGCAATTTTCTCGAAGTTCTCTTTTAGATCTGCAGGTTTAATAGAAGTTCGTTTACCGGTACTGATTCTAGGATTTAATATATCCGAAGATAATACTTCTGAATTAGAAGGACCGGAAATTATCTTAAATTCCTCTCCAACATCTGTATTGTAGGAAGAATTAGCAAATTCCTCATCCGATGAAATATACACTTCATTATCATTTTCAAATATTCCTCTAATCCTTAACGAGTCCCGTAAAAAGATAATAAAACCGACATAAATTACAAGAACTACAGATGCTATAACTTTCAGTGTTATATCATCTGTAAAAATCGGTATAAGAGTTAATGCCGGAATTATTAAGAATATCAAAATTCTTTTTTTATCTCGGTTACTTATATTCATGAATTGGAAGATTCCTCATAAAATTAAACTAACAGATTTTATTCCCATTATTACAAAATTAGAAACTATTGAATAAACCGGAAATTATTTTAACTTTTACAATGGAAATTATTTTTATAACATCAACCCGATATGTAAACATTTCATTTATAAATTTATAAAAAATATTTTATTTAATAGTAATAAATGTAAGAAGAAGTATTTTTTTAAAGTAGCTTATTAAATTTTTTCTGTAAATCCTTTTTACCAATTCCTTTTGTCGAAGAATAAAGAAATAGATTTTCTCCAAGAATTAATTCAGGGAAAAATTTAATGATTTCCTTTTTCATTCTAGCAAGTTCAGATTGCTTTAATTTATCTACTTTAGTTAAGATAATTATATAATTTAACTCTATTTTTTTTAAATAATTATTCAATAAAACATCTAAAGATGTGGGATTATAACGGCTATCAATAAAATGACATGCAAGCTTTATATTATCACTAATACTAAAATAATTCTCAATTAGCTTTTGCCATCTGTTTCTTTCGGTTTTAGAAATTTTGGAATAACCGTAACCCGGAAGATCAATAATATAAAGATATTCATCAACTAAGTAATAATTAAGCGAGCGTGTTTTACCGGGAGTAGAACTGGTTTTAGCAATTCCTTTCCTATTAAAAAAGGAATTAATAAAAGAAGACTTTCCAACATTCGACCTGCCGCATAAAACTAATTCAGGAAGTTTTAAGTCAGGTAAGTGATATAAGTTGTTTACAGATCTTAAAAATTTAATTTTTTCCATAATTATCAATTTAGTTATTCAAACTGATCAAATATATCAAAAAAAAACCCAACTTTTAGGATATAAAGTTGGGTTCCAAAATTTTCGAGGAATAAATTTAAAAGATAATCTTATTTATCATCTTTAGGTTCATCGCTATTTTTTTCATCTTTTGTACTTTGTTCTTCATCATTATCTTTTTTTACTTTTCCGCCATCAAGTTCATTTTGCCATTTTTCTAACTCGTCCCATTTACCGTCTGCAGCTAATTTAGCTTGTTCAACCCAAGTTGAAGGATCATGAGATTTATACCGTCCACCAGCTTCTTCAAGCAAACCACGGACTTTATCAGTATCACTTTCTGCTAAGTCTTTAAAAGTAGTAATCCCGGCATCATTTAATATTCCTACTATTTTAGGACCTATTCCTTCAATTTTCTTCAAGTCATCTGTTTCAGCAGTATCTTTTTCAGTCTTTACTTCTTCAGTTTTTACTTCTTCAACTTTTTCGGTTTTCTTAGTTACTTTTTTCTTTGTCCTAGAAGATTTTGGTTTTTCCGTACCCAGATCATTATAATCGACTAATTCCAGGATTGCCATTTCAGCAGCATCACCAACTCTGTTACCAAGTTTTACAACTCTCGTATAACCACCGGGTCTTTCACCAATTTTTGGAACAACCTCATTAAAAAGTTCCTGCAAAACTGTTTTGTCTTGAATTTGTTTAGCTATATGTCTTCTTGCAGCAACCGTGTTTTGTTTTGCCTTTGTAATTAAAGGTTCAACAAATGTACGAGCAGCTTTAGCTTTTGTAACAGTCGTTTTTATTTTCTTATATTTGATCAACGAAGTAGCAAGCGATCTTAACGTCGCAATTCTATGCGATGTTGATCTACCTAGTTTTTTACCTTTAACTCTATGTCTCATTCTAAATTCCCTATAAACAGATTAGTTTGACTCGTTATTCTCTTTAATATATTTATCTACATCCATACCGAATTCGAGGTTGTAAAATTCTACAATATCAACTAATTCAGCCAAAGATTTTCTTCCGAAATTTCTAAATTTAAGAAGTTCGCTTTCGTCTCTTCTAACCAAATCGGCCATAATTTTAATATTAGCAGCCTTAAGACAATTATGAGAACGAACACTTAATTCAAGATCGTCTACACTAGTTTTCAGGATTTTCCTAATTCTTTCAAACTCAGCATCTTTTTCACTTTCATCTTTTTCTTCTTCCGGTTCAACATCAAAATTAATGAACATGTTTACATGATCCCGCAAAATTATTCCGGCGCTTGACAATGCTTCTTCAGGAGTGATAGAACCATCTGTAGTAACTTCCAGACTCAATTTTTCAAAATCGTTTTTTTCACCAATTCGCACATTTTCAATATCGTAGCGTACCAATTTAATAGGAGTAAAAATTGAATCTATAGGAATAATACCAATAGTTTGCTCGCTAATATTTTGTTCGTTTGCAGGGACGTATCCCTTGCCGACCCCATATCTCAATTCCATATTCAATTTTGCTCCTTCATTCAAAGTAGCTATAAATTGATGGGGATTTAAGATTTCAATATCAGGGGAAGCTTCTTGTAAATCCTTAGCAGTAAATTTACGCGGACCTTCTAGTGAAATTTCGACTTTATTAGATTTTTTATTAATTATTCTCAACCTAACTTTTTTAAGATTCAAAATCACTTGCGTAACATCTTCAACTATTCCAGGAATAGTTGTAAATTCATGTAAAACACCATCTGCTTTAATTGCGGTAAACGCTGCGCCAGCTAAAGATGAAAGCAATACTCTTCGAAATGAATTCCCAAGGGTAACCCCAAAACCTCTTTCCAAAGGTTGAATAACAAATCTGCCAAAAAAATTACTAGAATCCTTCTCATCTAAAATAACACCATCCGGCATCTTAATAAAAGGATAACTCATATACTCCTCAAATTTAAATTTAAAATTACTTAGAATACAACTCAATAATTAATTGTTCATTGGCATTAAGAGGAACATCTTCACGTTCCGGTATTTGCATAAAAGACCCGCTTAAATTGGCTTTATCTAAAGAAAGCCAATTATACATATTGTCTTTAGTCCGTCTTAATGTATTATGAATTATATCCAGCTTCTTACTTTTTTCTTTAATAGAAATTACATCGCCGGGAGATAAGAGATACGACGCAATATTAACAATTTTTCCGTTTACAAGAACATGCCGGTGTAATACCAACTGTCTTGCAGATTTTCTAGAAGGAGCAAATCCTAAACGGAAAACAACATTGTCTAACCGCCTTTCCAACATAGCAATTAAATTTTCGCCTGTAACACCCTTTTGTCTGTTTGCCTTCTTAAAATAAATTCTAAATTGTTTTTCTAACAAACCGTAAATTCTTTTTACTTTTTGTTTCTCTCTAAGCTGCACGCCATATTCAGAATATTTTGATCTTCTATTTAACCCGTGCTCTCCCGGAGGATAATTTTTCTTCTCTAACGGGCATTGCGGTGAATGACATTTAGAGCCTTTGAGAAACAATTTTTCTTTTTCTCTTCTACAAAGTTTACAACTTGATCCGGTATATCTTGCCATTTAATAATTTCCCTTAAATTTATACTCTTCTTCTTTTTGGTGGTCTACAACCGTTATGCGGTATTGGTGTAATATCTTTTATTGACATAATTTGTAACCCGGCAGTGTTTAACGCCCTTATAGCAGCATCTCTACCGGAGCCGGGTCCTTTTATCAATACATCAACTTTTCGCATTCCTAAATCATAGGCTTCTTTAGCTGCTGCTTCAGCTGTTACTTGTGCAGCAAAAGGTGTATTTTTTCTAGATCCCTTAAAACCGTTTTTACCGGCAGATGACCATGAAACCGCGTTACCATAAACATCTGTTAAAGTAACTAATACATTATTGAATGAAGCTTTGATGTGAGCTACACCAACGGCATCAACATGGATTTTCTTTTTAGATTTTCTTGTAGCTTTAGCCACTTTTATCTCCTAAATTTTAATTACTACTTATTTTTGACCTGGTACTTTTTTCTTACCGGCAACTGTTCTTCGTTTACCTTTTCTTGTTCTTGCATTAGTTTTGGTCCTTTGACCTCTAACAGGCAGACCTCTTCTATGACGTAAACCTCGGTGAGTTCCAATATCCATCAATCTTTTAATGTTTTGTTGAACCTCACTTCTCAATGCACCTTCAACCTTATAGTCGGCAGTCATGACTGCTCTTATTTTTGCAACTTCTTCTTCTGTAAGATCAAAAACTTTTTTGTCCGGATCCACATTCGCTTTTTTTAATATAGCCAAAGAAGTGGCTTGACCAATACCGTAAATATAAGTCAGTCCAATATAAGTTTTTTTATTTTTCGGTAAATCGATACCTGCTATACGAGCCAAATGAAAACCTCCTTAGTTTATCCTTGACGTTGTTTATGTTTCGGATTTTTACAAATCACCATTACTCTTCCGTGACGTTTGATTATCTTACAATGGTCACACATTTTTTTTACAGAAGCTCTAACCTTCATTCTAACCTCTTTTATTTATACCTATAAGTAATTCTACCCTTATTTAAATCATAGGGAGATAATTCAATAGCAACTTTATCGCCTACCAATATCTTAATAAAGTGCATACGCATTTTACCGGAGATATGAGCAAGTATAATATGTCCATTATCTAATTTGACCTTAAAATGTGCATTTGGTAAGGTCTCGGTTACTATTCCGTCAACTTTTATAGGTTCTTGTTTTGCCACAATTTAACAAATCGATAATATTTCTGGTTTACCATTAATAATTGCTAATGTATGCTCAAAATGAGCTGAAGGTAAATTATCGGCAGTAATAACCGTCCAACCGTCTTTCGCAACGGTTACGTTATAAGTACCTGCATTTACCATTGGTTCAATTGCTATAGTCATTCCATTTTTAATTTTAGACCCTGTTCCCCTTCTACCATAATTAGGAATTTGGGGATCTTCATGTAATTTTCTTCCTACTCCATGTCCGCACAAAGCTCTAACAACCGAAAAGCCCTGAGATTCAACATATTCTTGAACAGCAGCTGATATATCACCAACATGATTATCTTTCTTAGCTTGTTCAATCCCTATATACAGAGATTTTTCAGTTACATCCATTAATCTTTGCTTTTCATCGGATATCTCGCCAACAGCTGTTGTTAAAGCAGCATCGCCGAAATATCTATTTTTAATAACCCCAATATCAATTGATATAATTTCACCATTTAAAAGAACTCTGTCGCCCGGTATACCGTGAACAATTTCTTGATCAATTGATGCACAAATTGTTCCGGGAAAGCCGGCGGCGCTGCCTTGCGAATACCCTTTAAAAGCGGGCATTGCGTCATTACTTAAAATATAATCTTCAGCAATTTTATCTAATTCAAATGTCGTTACTCCTGGTTGTGCATGTTTCTTAACCAGTTGTAAAGTTTCGGCAACTATTTGTGCACTTTCTCTAATTTTTTCTATTTCATTTTTACTTTTAATAAATATCACAAACTCACCGGATTACTTCCTGCCTCTAACCTTACCGGTTTTCATAAAACCATCGTAATGTCTCATCAATAAATGAGATTCAACCTGCTGCAATGTATCCAATGCAACACCAACAAGTATTAATAAACTTGTTCCACCAAAGAACGAAGCAAAACTTCCCGAAACACCCATTCTCGAAACAAAAGCAGGCAAAATAGCGACTATTGCCAGAAAAACTGATCCGGGCAAAGTAATCTTTGTCAAAATATTGTCAATAAACTCTGCTGTTTGTTTACCCGGTCTAATACCCGGAACAAAACCACCCTGCTTTTTCATAGTGTCGGAAACTTCCTGTGGATTAAATGCAATAGCAGTATAAAAATATGTAAAGAAAACAATCATTATTGCATAAACAAAAGAATACGTAAACGATGTATATTGAAAATATCCTGCTAAAGATTGCATAAATTCATTATTAGGAAAGAACGATAAAACCGTACTTGGTAAAAACATAATTGCCTGGGCAAAGATTATCGGCATTACTCCGGCTGTATTTACACGCAAAGGAATATATTGTGTTACACCCCCGTAAACTTTCCTGCCAACTACCCTTTTGGCATATTGAACAGGAATTCTTCTTGTACCTTGCGTAACTAAAACAATACCCGCAATAATTAGAACCATAAAAGCAAGAATAACAATTTCAATTACAATATTTCTTGTTCCCGCATTCAACAGCCTTACTTCATCAAGAATAGCAAAGGGCAGTCTATTTACAATTCCTATAAAGATTATTAATGAAATACCATTTCCAATACCTTTATCTGTAATTTGTTCACCTAACCACATCATAAAAACTGTACCGGCTGTTAAAAATAATACAGACGAAAAGACAAAACTAAAACCATGAATCGCGGCAGGAACAACCGGAACACCATTTACTTGTAAAGGCAGAAGAACACCGGTAACAATACCAATTGCCTGAACGGCTGCAATTAAAACTGTTCCATACCTTGTTAATTGGGTTATTTTTTTCCTTCCCTCTTCACCCTCTTTTTGGAGCTTTTGGAAATAAGGGACAACAGCGCCGGCTAATTGAATAACAATAGATGAACTAATATAGGGCATTATACCTAAAGCAAATACCGCTGCATTTTTGAATGCACCTCCAACAAATAGATCATAAAGACCAAATAAATTATTAGAGGTTTTACTAGCCATTGCCTCGTTCAATAAGTACGAATCAATACCCGGAAGAGTAATATGTGCACCGATTCTAACAACAACCAATAAGCCAAGAGTATAGAGAATCCTTTGTCTTAACTCATTAATTTTGAATATATTTCTAAATGTATCTTGGAATTTGCTCATTAAAGTTCAATTTTTGTTATTGTTCCGCCGACAGCTTCAATCTTTTCTTTCGCACTTTTACTAAAAGCATGTGCTTCTATATTTAATTTTGCTTTTAATTCACCATTGCCTAAAATTTTAAAAGGAGCTGCAGCTTTAGAAATAGCACCATTTTTATAAAAGACAGCGGAAGATATTCTTTCTTCATTCAGTTTTCCTGCATCAACCATCCTTTGTAAATCGGAAACGTTTATTACTTGATAATATATTTTAAAAATATTGGTGAATCCTTTTTTCGGAACTCTTCGCTGTAAAGGCATCTGTCCACCTTCAAACCAAGCTCTGTATTTCGCACCCGATCTTGATTTTTGTCCGTTCATACCGCGAGTAGAAGTACCGCCTCTTCCAGTTCCTTCACCTCTTCCAACTCTTTTCTTTGGTTTTCTAGAACCCTTAACATATTTTAAATTACTTAAAATGTCCATTTATTTACCTATTCTTCAATTTCTTCAAAAGTTACTAAATGGGAAACTTTATTTATCATACCCCTAATTTGAGGTGTATCATTATGTACTTTTACATAATTCGGCCTTCCTAAACCCAA
>BDSW01000117.1 GCA_002898175.1 bacterium BMS3Abin04 | reverse complement strand
GCATGTAACAACATTATCGGGTGTTGGAGTAGGTGGAGGTTCGCTTGTATATGCAAATACGCTTCCGGTTCCTAAAGATAAATTTTTTACTTCAGGTACATGGGCGGAATTAGATAATTGGAAAAGCGAACTGGAACCTCATTATAAAACCGCATTAAAAATGCTTGGAGCATCAAAAAATCCGAGATTGGAAATTGGGGATTTAGCGCTGAAAGAACTTGGAAAAAGACTGGAGAAAGAAAACTTATTTGAACCAACCGATGCTGCGGTTTTTTTCGGTGATTCGGATGAAAAATATGAAGATCCGTATTTTAACGGCGATGGTCCTGAACGAAGCGGCTGTAATTTTTGCGGCAGCTGTATGACGGGTTGCCGGTTTAATGCAAAGAACACATTGGATAAAAACTATTTGTACTTTGCTCAAAAATTAGGAGTAAAAATACAGCCTGAATCGGAGGTAGTGGATGTAATCCCTTTGGGTGGCAATAATGACGGTGGTTATAAAGTTGTTTGGAAATCTTCAACTTCATTTTTTAGTAGAAAAAAGTTTATAAATTCTAAGGGAATTATTTTTTCCGGAGGAGTTTTGGGAACCGTAAAATTATTACTAAAATTAAAGAAAACTTCACTTCCGAATTTATCTGATATGGTAGGGAAAAGCATATTAACGAATTCCGAGAGCTTAATTGGCGTAACAACATTTGATAATTCTAAAACGTTCTCAGATGGAATTGCTATTGGTTCAATATTACACACGGACGAAGATACTCATTTGGAACCTGTCCGGTACGGATCGGGCTCGGGATTTTGGCGGTTGTTAATGTCTCCGATGGTTACGGGAAATAATATTTTTTTAAGAGTTCTAAATATTTTTATAGATGTTATTAAATACCCGGTACAAAATTTTAAAGTTTTTACAGTGTGGAATTGGGCAAGCAGAACTCAAATTCTTTTATTCATGCAGACTATTAATTCGAAACTTCAATTTGTCCGTAGTAGTTTTGGACTTAAATCAACTTTACAAGAAGGTGAAAGTCCTACTGCATTTATTCCCGGTGCTCAAATGCTGGCAAAAGAATATGCAAAGATTGTAAATGGTAAGCCTATGGTCTTGCTGACCGAAACTTTGTTCGGCGCTCCTACAACTGCACATATTCTTGGTGGAGCCGTTATGGGAAAAAATAAAAACGATGGTGTAATAGATAAAAACAATAAAGTGTTCGGTTATAAAAATATGTATGTTTGCGATGGTTCTATGATTTCTTCAAATCCCGGTGTAAATCCGTCTTTATCAATAACTGCAATTAGCGAAAGTGCAATTAATAAAATACCGGCTAAGAAGATTTCTCAATCAATTTCGTAAGCAAATTGCTTTGGCTTTTCTTTCTGTTTTAATTTTAAATAATCGAAAAGCTTAATATTATTAAAAATAAAATAACGTGGATTTAGTGCTCTTCCCTTATATCTTACTTCATAGTGTAAATGTGGACCGGTGGAAAGATTACCTGAATTCCCGGTATATGCAATTAAATCACCCCTTTTAACTTTTTGACCTCGGCGTACTTTAATTTTAGAAAGATGACCGTAAAGCGTAGTATAACCGAATCCGTGTTTAATTTTTAATGTTAATCCATATCCGCCGCTTCTACCTTTATAGATAACTTTGCCGTCACCAGGCGCATAAATTGGAGTTCCCGTGTTTGCTAAGAAATCAACACCGGCATGCATTCTTCTTATTTTCAATATCGGGTGCATACGCATTCCGAATCCGTCGCCATAATTTGCATTAACAGGTTTTATTGCCGGAATGCTTGCGTAAAGTATTTTATTATTTTCCAGTTTATTTTTTATCTCGGAATAGTTATCTAATTCGTAATTTATTTTTCCTTCTATTTTGTCCACATAGTTATCTAGTGAAATAAGCATTTTTTTCTCATCACTCGTGCTGGAAGGATTAACATTATCAAATAAAGAACCACCTACTCCGGCGGTTTCAAGACTTGAATCTTCTGCAGGTAAATTAACTGATAATCTTAAATCGTTATTCTTTTCGTAAAGATGATTTATTTTATTATCAAGATTTTTATAACTAACCAATAAATCATTTAATTGTTTTGATAGAATTGAATTTCTCACTTGGAGTTCTTTTGCACTCGCACCGCTTGATATCAAGTTAGTTAAAAGGAAGTAAGATCCAAAAATAATACTTGAAAGGATAAAGGAGGAGAAAAATATAATTAATGCTATTCTCCCATAAAAATTTTTAATATTCTTAAATTTTAAATCTTTAGAGGAATAATAGTAAAAATTATCTTTCATAAATTTTATTTTATTGTCTTAATTGCGTTATCAATTAACTTCAGGCGTTAATACATCCCTTTTGCTTAGTTCATTTATAATGCTTCTATATACATGCCAATTGTTAAACCAATTATCGGGAGAACTTGTTCTGAGTTTATATCTCATTTCTTTAGCCTTCTTAAATTCTTGCAGGTCGCGGATAATAGCTTCTTTCTCTATCTTTTCCAGCCGCCTCATCTCGTTGTGGTAATAGTACTCTTTTGACTTTTCTAAAAATACTTTGCATAATACCAGTTGTTCGTTGCTTAACTCTTGCGGAGTTAAGTTATTGGTTTTGAGTAAAGATTTTATCATATTACCTCCATTCAGCCCGAATGATTTTTCCGATATTAACAATTTTATAGCAAAAAGTCTGTGATCCAGCTAACACATATTTTATGCCACTAAATCAAAAGTATTTACTTAAAATTCATTCCATGTTTTACAAACGACATAATTCGTCGAGTCTTTTAGTTTTATTGAAACATAAATCTTTGTTGTTAAGCTGAAATCAACATATTTCTTTGCAGTGTTAAGATTTCAGAATAATATTTAGAGGTTCTAGGATTCTTATTTTTAACATTACCTCCCTATATTTTTTCCCAAATTTTCTATTAAATAGGTGAAAAATAAGTTGACATTAAATATGAGAGAAACAAATAACTTGTTCATATTAAAGAATTTATAAGAAATTAAATATTTATAATTTAGCAACAAAACATGCACCCATTTAGATTTTAAAGAGTTGTTTATGTCACCAAATGAAATTCAGTATAATTTTTTTATTGATTATTTAGCAATTTTTATTCCAGATGATTTTTAAATAAAAAATTGTGATTTACGTAAATATTCCGATGCTTTAATACAGTAAATCTCATAGTTGTCTCATTTCTAAACTTCTAAAATGAAACATCAAAATAAGTTTTGCTAATTTTTTTGAAAATAAAACCGTGCATTCTTTGATTTTAGAATAATGTTTTTAGTTGAATAAAAAGTTTTGCGTGTATATCAATTAAGACAAAATTTTTCCGATAATAATAATACACCAATTGAATTTATATAGTTCGTCAAGGAAATTTCGGAATGCTAAAAGACCAAAAAACTGCTCCAAATTATTTTAGTTATTTGGAATCCATATTAGAAAAACTGCAACAATCGAATTCTGAAGAAATAAATTTATATTCTAACGATTCCGTTCAACTATTGAAATCAGAGTATTCAGCTTTATGGAATAATCCCGCAGTTGGAATCAGAGTGATAGATACTGAAGGGAATATTCTCCGGATGAATAAATCCTTTGCCGATTTAATGGGTTATGAAATAGAAGAGCTAGAGAATACTAACGATGAAGATTTGGGACTGAGTATTCACAGAGTTGAAAATGAAAAACGGATAAAGAAAATTAATAAGTCGACCGAGTTGTTTACGGAAACGGAAAAAACTTTTGTAACAAAAGATGCGAAAAACATTAATTGTAATATCTATTCTACAAAGTTGAAAAGAAATAATAGCGACTACGATAATATCCTGGAAATTATCATTCCTCAAAAAAGCTATAGCGGCAGTGAACCGATTGTAAAATATCAAAAAGATTTTCTGCATACATTGTTGAATAACATACCAAATCCGGTTTTCTTCAAAAATAAAAATGGGATCTTTTTAGGATGTAATAAAGTATTTGAATTATTGGTTAATGAAAAAGTAGATGAACTTTTTGGAAAATCGGAATATGATATTTTTCCTAATGAAATTGCACGACAGGAAGTAAGTACAGATAAAGAATTATTTAGAACCGGAAAATCACTTGCTTATGAAGCAAAATTTGATTTCGGGAATGAAACATTTCAAAATGTGCTTATAAATAAATCTGTGTTCTACAATCAAGAAGGTGAAATTAGCGGGGTAATTGGAATTGTTATTGATTTGACAGATCGAAAAGAATTTGAAGATACTTTGTTAAAATCAGAGAAGAAATTAAAAGACTCGAATGCAGCTAAAGATAAATTCTTCTCAATAATTTCGCATAATCTCAGAAGTCCGTTTACAACTTTATTAGGTTTTTCCGATATGCTTGTAGATGATTTTGATAACTTCGGAGATGATGAAAAGAAATCATTTACTATGGAAATTCAAAAATCTGCACGCCATGCGTATTCGTTACTTGATAATTTGTTGCTCTGGACAAAATGTCAGTTGGGAAACTTAAAAATAAAAGAGGAATTTATTGAACTGACTTTCTTGATAGATGAAGTGTTTAACAATCAAAGTATTTATGCGAAATCGAAAAATATTATACTTGAAAATAGAATACCTGAACACATTAATATTTTTAACGATAAATCATTATTAACAAAAGTTTTTGATTATATCGTTAACAATGGAATAAAATTTTCAAACGAACTCGGCAGAGTTATTATTCGTTCTGAGATTGTAAATGATAAAGTAAAAGTTACCGTGGAAGATTCCGGTATTGGAATGAGTGAGACTGAGCTCTCTAAACTATTTAAGCTGGAAGAACAAAATATTAAATACGGAACTAAAAGAGAAAAAGGTACCGGCTTTGGATTAATAATTTGCAAGGAGCTGTTAGCTAATCTAAATGGATCCATCGATATTCATAGTGTAAAAGACATCGGTACAACCGTAACGGTCAATTTATCAAAATCTGCTTAATTAAGCATGAATATTAATCGGTTAGTAATACGAGAACAATTCGAATTGTAAAGTAATGCAAAAACAGTTTTTACAAATGGAAGTTAAAAATTAGAAAATGAATATTATTACGGAATCCAAAAGTAGGCATTACAAAAACAATAAAATTTCTGTTAAGAAATTTTTTCGTAACTTTTTTACTTTACCATTTGAAATTGGACTTTACGGTTTCTCCGCAATATTTACTGTTATTGTTACTGTTAGAATACTATCATATATATTAAAATTCCAAGAAGTTTTTAGAATTACTATAAATGATTTACTTTTTTCTCTTTGGGGTTTTATAATTTTCTTTTTGTTTACAATTCTTAAACATTTTAAGAAGTATTAAATTTCTGAATTTTAATTTTTGCCGCATCTCTCTTTTTTCACTTAAATTCAAAAACTTTCGGAATTCTCAATTAAAAAAGCACTGCTTTTAATCAATTATCTAAAATATTATATTTCTATTTTAAATAATAATTATGAATATTAATTATGAACGAACCTGAAGTAACATTAAAATTAGCGCTTGAACATGGATTAACAGAAGAAGAATATAAATCTGTTTGCAAAAAGCTAGGGAGAATACCAAACTTTACGGAACTTGGTATTTTCAGCGTTATGTGGAGCGAACACTGTAGTTATAAAAATTCTATTGTATTAATTAAAACTTTACCGAGGGAAGGTAAAAACTTGTTAGTTGGCGCCGGTGAGGAAAATGCCGGTTTAGTTAATATTGGCGACGGGCAAGCAATAGCGTTTAAAATCGAAAGTCATAATCATCCATCCGCCGTTGTACCTTATGAAGGAGCCGCAACGGGAGTTGGCGGTATATTAAGAGATATTTTTACAATGGGCGCCAGGCCAATTGCAGCTTTAAACTCACTCCGTTTCGGTTCTTTGGACGATCCTAGAACAAAGTATTTGTTTGAAGGTGTTGTGAAAGGAATAGCGGATTACGGTAACTGTTTCGGTGTTCCAACGGTTGGAGGGGAAATTTACTTTGATGAAGTTTATAAGGATAATCCTTTAGTTAATGCAATGGCTATTGGAATAGTTGATGTAGATAGAACGGCTTCTGCAGTAGCTAAAGGAGCAGGTAACCCGGTTATGATTGTCGGCTCTTCAACCGGTAAGGATGGAATACACGGTGCAACTTTTGCTTCCGAAGAAATTTCCGAAAAATCGGAATCTAAACGTCCGTCAGTTCAGGTTGGTGATCCGTTCACTGAAAAATTGTTATTGGAAGCAACTCTAGAAGTGATTAAAAATGACTGGATTATTGGAATTCAGGATATGGGTGCTGCCGGTATTTCTTGCTCAACGTCGGAAATGAGTGAAAAAGGAAATTCGGGAATGAGAATTAACTTAGATAAAGTTCCGCTTCGTGAAGCCGGTATGAGTTCGTATGAAATAATGCTTTCCGAAAGTCAGGAAAGAATGCTGGTAGTTGTAAAAAAAGGTTACGAAGATAAAGTTAGAAAAACGTTTGAAAAATGGGACTTAAAATGTGAAATAATAGGCGAAGTTACGGATGAACCTTACTTGGAGGTTGAATATGAAAATGAGCATAAGGTAAAAATAGAAGCTTCCGAACTGGTTTTAGGTGGTGGAGCTCCGGTTTATATAAGAGAAACAAAAGAACCTGAGTATCTTAGGAAAACCCAAAATTATGATTTTAGTTCATTATCAGAACCCAATGATTTGCAGGCAACATTCCTTAAAGTTTTTGCTTCACCAAATATTGCTTCAAAAAAGTGGGCATACCAGCAATACGATTCAATGGTTAGGACCAATACGGTTGTGGGTCCAGGCTGTGATGCTGCAGTAATCAGGATCAAAAACTTTAACAAGGCAATAGCGGCAAAAACAGATTGCAACGGAAGATATGTGTATTTAAATCCTCGGGAAGGAGCAAAAATAGCGGTTGCCGAATCGGCAAGAAATATTGTTTGTTCCGGCGGAAAACCTTTGGCAATTACCAATTGTTTAAATTTTGGAAATCCATATAAGCCGGAAATGTATTGGACGTTCAAAGAAGCAATTGCAGGAATGAATGAAGCTTGCCGGTTATTTGATACTCCTGTTACAGGAGGGAACGTAAGTTTCTATAATGAAAGTCCAAATACAGCCGTTTATCCTACTCCGGTTATTGGAATGGTTGGTTTAATAAACGATTTAAGTAAAGTAACTACTAGTTATTTTAAAAATCCGGGAGATCTAATTTTTATTTTAGGCGAAGATTTTGAAGAGATTGGCGGAAGTGAATATCTAAAAGTAATTCATAATTTAGTTGAAGGAAATACCCCTAAAATTGATTTGAAAAAAGAAAAAGAGTTACACGAATTACTTCGAACCATTATAAATAGCGGTATTGTAAATTCTGCTCATGATGTTTCTGAAGGAGGTATTATTTCCGCATTAGCCGAATGCTGTATTATGAATGAGGAGAAACAAATTGGCGGGAAAGTTGAAATCCCCATAAAAACCAGAGAAGATTTATCATTATTTTCCGAATCGCAATCGCGTGTAATTATCTCAGTATCACCTGTAGACAGAGATAAATTTGAAGAAATAACAAGAAGTTCTTCAACACATGTTTATTATGTTGGAATGACAGGTGGAGAAAATTTAAACGTTAACAAAAGTATTGATATTTCGTTACAAAAACTTAGCAGTAATTATTATAATGTTATCAGCGAAAAGATGAATGAGCAAGTTTAGGTTACTTCGGTTTTTAAGCAAATACTTCTCTCTTTCTACGTTAAGAAAGATACTGGGATTTTTACCTTATTATGTAAAAGGTTTATTCCATCGGATGAATGAGCATCATATTTTCCTTTCGGGCGGTGGTATAGCTTTTTCTCTGCTCTTAAGTATTTTCCCAATTATTTTACTTGTATTTTCAATTTTAGGAAATGTAATAAATCCGGCTACTATACAAACACAAATTTCTCAGTTAATTGATACAATTATTCCTTATCCCCAATATGCTGCGTATGCTAAAAAAGTTATTATGTCCCGCTTACCCGGTGTAATTGAGTATAAAACTCTTGCCGGTTATACCGGTGCTTTAGGTTTATTTTTTACTTCTACTTGGCTTTTCAGCAGTATGACAACTATATTGAACAAAGTATACAAAGTTGAAGACACTAAAGGTATTTGGGTTGGTTTACTAAGAGATGTTGGGATGGTAATTCTAGTTATATTTTTGATTCTTTTATCTACATTTATTTTCCCTACTTTAAATGTTATTATCGGATTAGCTAAAGATGTGCCGGTATTACGCAGTTTAAAAATAAGCAGTTTATTTTCTTCATTAATATCCATTACTTCTGTTATTATTATTTTTACGTTATTCTCATTGTTTTATGCACTTATTCCGCATACTAGACTTGGAAGAAAAGTCGTTTTTATCAGTGCAATTTGGACTACATTTTTGTGGGAAGTTGCAAGGAAATTATTCGGATTATATGTCACTAATTTTTTGTCTTCCAATCATGTTTACGGTGCTTTTCTTTTAATTGTAGTAGTTCTTTTCTGGTTATTTTATACATCAATAATTTTTATTCTGGGTGCGGAAATTGGTCAGCTATATAGAGAAAGAATAAAATCGAAAGAAAAAGAAAAGAATGATATGATGAAAAAAATAAACCCTAAAAGCGTAGATGTTATTTAAGCTTTAATATTGTGTATGCTTCTTCTAAATCTTTGTAAATTGTAAATATTTTCGCCAGCCCTGTATCTTTAAATAATGGAAGTTGCTTTTCAGGATTGTAAACTAAATACAGGCTGCCGTTTGTGATTTTTGTTTTTTTCAGTGTTCCAACAATTACCCCGAAAAATGTAGAGTCAATAAATGTACATGAGTTTATGTCGATTATCAAATTGTTTACACCTTCGTTTAATATCACGTCTAAGAATTTTTTAAAATCTAAAGCTTCAGCCAATGTTGCTCTTTGAATATTAACACGGATAATTGCGCAATTTTCGTTTTTCATCTCAAGTACTTGAAATGGTCCGCGTATGTCGGATTCCCATGTGTTTAATTTATTACCGTCCACTTGTGTTACTCCCGTTGTATCTAATTGGCGCTGTTCTATATTATTGTAATTAGTTTGATAAGACCTTGCTGAGCGCATATACATTTTGTTCATTTTATTTTTCCCTCATTTCCCTAATAATGATTTCGATTTTAGTGTATTATCGTCTTTGTGGAACAATAATTAAATCGATTATGTGAGAAATATCACAATTTAACTTAAAATTGCAAAATATTCAAATTCATTTTTTGTATAGCTTCGGCTACTTTTTTCCTGTCTTCATCATTCTCAATTGTATCTGTAATTATGTGAAGCCTAAAAGTATTGGTTAATCTGCCCTTAGTGTTTATTTTGTACTGGTATATTTTTGACCTATGTTTAATCTTATATATACCGTCTGCACCTTCTACTAAAGTACCCATTGTTATTCCCTTCAAATTATTTCTTAGAATATTTGATACTAATTAATAATAAATCTTAAAAAATTTTGTGACGTTCAACAAATTACTATCGTAGGTAAACTGATTTGATTTTAGTCTATTGTAAAAGAATAGGTAGAACCTTTAAGATTCTGATTTAATATTATCTAAAAAAGAATAGACAAATGCTAAACCGAACCCAATCAGAGAAATTAAAAAATCGTTAAGGTCCAGAGCAAAAGAGCTAGAAGGGATAAAAAGAAATTCAACTAATTTAATTAGTATTATCAAGCTCAAAAAAATACTAAATCCAAAAATTGCGGACCTAAGAGGTAGTAAAATGTAATCAAGAATTATACTTTTAATACTTTTAGGGTTATCATCGATATGTGAAGTTGGATTAGTTTCCATTTTATTTCAATATAAAAGAGATAATTTATCAATCTTGTGATTCATATCACATTTGGGTTTTGCTTTTTCTTTTAGTTAAAAAAGTATAATGTTCTAAAGTGTATTATATTTGCCCAATTTACTTGTAAATCTGATGATAAATACATTTGCAAATCCTAACAGACTTACATATACATCGTTTATTCCTACAGCAAAAATATGGCTTGTAAAAATGTTTCCTAAATAATTTAATCCTATTAATGAAAACAATACAATTCCAAACCAGAATAATCCGTCTTGCCATGCTTTTTTTAGATTCTTCTTAGTTTTTGGTGATTGAAGTTCTTCGGCTATCATTTCTAATTCATTTATCATTTATCTTTTTCTCACTTTTTTCAAAAATTGTAATCGAAATAAATAGCTAAAAACCAGGCTATGCTGTGACGGAGGGCAACTAATGTATTAATTCGAGTTATTATTAGTGTCTTATTTTGAAATTATACGAAAAAATAGAAATTAGGAATATACTTATGTACTATTTCACTACATTCTTCCATTACTTGTTTATTCCAATTTCATTAGGAATTCAAATTTGTTTTGAATTTTGTCAGTATTTGAATATAATACTCTTTACTTATGCTTCTAATTATTTATTCGATTATCATGTAAGATACTTTCGGGTTTAATTTCTTTTAATAATTCATTAAATTCAAAATAAAAATTTTGAAAATATATGATTATGAGAATTTATTATGGAAATTAAAAAAGTACTAGTCATCGATGACAATAAAAATGAACAAGTATTTTTATCAAGAGCTCTTAGTAGTATTTATTCTTGTGATATTATAACTGCAGATAATGGTCAGCAAGGATTAGAAATGATTTTAATGGAATCACCGGATTTAGCGTTTTTAGACGTAGCAATGCCTTTAATGGATGGAATTGAAATGCTGGAAATACTAAGAATTCAATATTCTCAAATCAAAATACCGATAATTGCTCTAACAGCTAAGAGTGATAGTTTGACGTTAAATAAATTGCTTACTCTGGATATAGATGAATATTTACTTAAACCAATAAATATAGAGCAAATAATAAACAAAATGGAAAAAGTGCTCTCCAAATATTAATGTTTTTTAATAATTGTTATTTTTTAAAAAAATTAGCCTCATTCCGTTAAATAATTCTTTTTTCTCTTTACAAATCACTTATATTTTCTTATTTTACAATAAGTTAACTTTTATTACTTAGAAACTACTTTATATGGCTGTATATAACACAAGTGATATTAAATTATTATTGGGTTTAGGATATTTAGTCGTTTTGATTTATTTAATAATTTTATTGATTTTTTAGCTTTATAAAAGGTTTTGATATGCCGGAAGTTAAAAATATTTTCACGTCGGATGACTTGATTGCAAGTTATAAAAAGTCGAATGATGCAAAAAAAGTATTTATTTTATTTTTCTTAGGTACTTTGCGTGGAGGGATTTTAGGTTTCGCATTCTTTTTTACTTTCCTTATTTTAACTAAGATCATGGTTTATACACTTACCAGTTCTGTAGTTTTTAATGTTTCTTTAAAAGAAATAGTTATTTCTTCTATAGGGTTTATAATCTTTGCTCTTATTAATTTCCTTTCAATCTTAAAATGGTTTTTCAGGATAAAACGGAAATAATTTCTGAGAAATCATCTTCTGCAATAAAATATCTTTCATATTTTATCAAATTTATCTAAATTATAATTAAAAAATAACCTTTAATTTTATCCGTGAGATAAAAAAGGAAAATGAATAAAATATAAATAAAAATAGATGATACCTCAGCGACAAAAGTCAATGAGGATTTTTTTTAAATACTTATGAAAATTAAAGCTCAAATAATTGACGAAGAAGGATTAAACCGCACAATAACGCGGCTTAGTCATGAAATTCTAGAAAGAAATAAAGGTTCCGAGAATATTGTTCTTATCGGTATGCGAACAAGGGGTGAATTTATTGCAAATCGAATTCATAAAAAGATTCAAGAAATTGATAAATCTAAACCGCCATTAGGTGTTCTTGATATTACTTTGTATCGAGACGATTTTAGAACAAGATTGAAACAACCCCAAGTTACGGTAACAAATATTACGTTCGACGTAAATGAAAAAGATATTATCCTTATTGATGATGTCCTTTTTTCCGGTAGAACAGCTCGAGCAGCTTTAGATGCTTTAATGGACCTTGGCAGACCCAACACAATTCAGTTTTGTGTTTTAGTGGACAGAGGACACCGTGAGATGCCTATAAAAGCTGATTTTGTCGGTAAGAATATTCCTACCTCTATAAATGAAGAAATAAAAGTTAAAATGAAAGAAATTGACGGCGAGGATGCCGTTTATTTAATTGACGTTTCGGAAACAGAATAGATTAAAGGTAATTTATGTCCCTTTCAAGTCGACATCTTCTTGGGCTTTACGGAGTTCCCAAAGAAGATATTCAGTTAATCCTTGATACTGCAGTAACATTCAGAGAAGTATTGGAAAGACCGATAAAGAAAGTTCCAACGTTGCAGGGAAAGACAATTCTTAATCTTTTTTATGAAAATTCCACGCGTACGCGGATGTCTTTCGAACTCGCACAAAAACGTTTGTCTGCAGATACTCTAAATTTTTCGCAAGGAAATAGTAGTGTAAAAAAAGGAGAAACATTTAAAGATACCGTTAGGAATATTGAAGCCATGAAAGTTGATATGGTGGTTGTTAGACACAGTTCCGCTGGTGTACCGCAATATCTTACAAGAATTACAAATGCAAATATTATTAATGCCGGGGACGGTAGGCATGAACATCCGACTCAAGCTTTATTAGATATGTATTCAATTAAAGAAAAATTAGGAAGAATTGAGGGACTGAAAGTTTGCATTATCGGAGATATTGCTCACAGCAGAGTTGCTCTTTCTAATATATACGGACTAAAACAGATGGGAGCTGAAGTTAGCGTTTGTGCACCATACACAATGGTCCCCCGAAAAATAGAATCTCTTGGTATTAAAGTGATAACGGATATTAACAAAGCAATTGCCGAAAATGATGTGTTAAACGTATTAAGAATTCAGCTTGAAAGAGAAGCCGGCACAGCAATTCCGTCATTACGAGAATATCATAATTACTTTGGTATTACTGCAGAACGAATTGAAAAAAACAATAGAGATATTTTAATTCTACATCCAGGACCTATAAACAGGGGAGTTGAATTAACTTCCGAAG
>BDSW01000116.1 GCA_002898175.1 bacterium BMS3Abin04 | reverse complement strand
TATATCTTTAATTATTTCCTCTCCGTGGGGAGCTATTATTCCGGTTATTCCGCACATATGATTTTCGGCAAAATTTATTTACTAAAACAGTTACTTTAAGAATCCTTCTTTTTTATACCACTCGTAAGTTTTGCGTAATCCTTCATCGAGACCCACTCTGGGTTTATAACCCAAATCCCTTTTTGCTCTATCAATTTTAAAAGCGCGATTCTGGCGGTACCAGTCAACTCTTCTTGGGAAAATAGGCGGCGTAATACCAAGAGGTTTGCAAATTGTTTCACAAACATGACCGGCAGCAATTAGCGGTGTTATTGGATAATGAGGAATTTTTACATCAAGATTCATTGCTTTACCTATTCTTCTAACTAAATCTTCAATCTCAACATATTCCTCATCTGCAATTAAATATGTCCCGCCAACACCTTTGTCTCCTTCCATTGCCAACATGTATGCATCTGTTAAATTATCAATATACAAAGGGTGATAAAAAGTTTTTCCGCTGCCGAACATTGGAAACTTACCTTTTGCAACTCTTTTAAAAAGCATAAAAAATCTTTCAGGATCACCCGGTCCATAAATAGCGGCAGGTCTAATAATAACAGTTTTCATCCCTTTTTTAGCATACTCGGCTACAATCGGTTCCGCTTTATATTTAGTTTTTTGATAGTAATCCGCAGGTTGAATAGGAGCATTCTCATCAGCCGGAGGATTATCAATATTTCCGTGCACTCCACAAGTACTAGTATTTATAAATTTCTTAACGCCAGCTTTATAAGCGGCTTCAAGTACATTTTTAGTACCGCCAACATTTACTTCATCATAAAAACTTTCGGGCACATCCATTTCTCTAAAAGCTGCTGCAAGATGCTGAACAATATCTACGCCTTCCATAGCCTCTTCAACAACTTTCTTATCCGTAACACTGCCAATAATAACTTTTGCACCCCAATCACGAATTTCTTGAGTTTTTAAATGTTCTTTGTAATCCAAAGCAACTACATCGTAACCTTCCTCTAGAAGTCTTTTTACCAGCGCTTTACCCGTAAAACCGGTACCACCGGTTACCAGTACTTTCATATTTTAAGTATCTCCTTTAATTAAAATTATTCTAAATAACCGTCAACTTAAATTTACAAATTTTTAAAGGACAAATTGTTCTTTTATGTTGAATTTGCCTCCATAATTACCGGAGTTCCAAATAGTTGTTTTAAACCAATTGTTCCGGAAACATTTTCCAAAAAATTTAAAAGTTGCACATTTTTTACAGCTCGATGTATTACCATCGGCAAAAAGAACTGAGGTTTAAGTACAAAATCGTCAAAATTATTGTTTTTAAATTCTTTAATTAGTTCTTTCCTTGAAAAAGTTTTAAAAGTACGGGTATTTTTCTCAAAAGATTTTTTTGCACTAAACAACAATTTGTAAAATACATTGAAACTTCTTATATCAGGATAATCAATAATTACAGACTTTCTTGCTACTCTGCACATTTCAGATAACTGCAATTTCCAATTAGTTTCATGAGTCAAAAGTCTAAAAGATATCACAACATCAAAACTATTATCTTCAAATGGCAACTTTAATAGATTACAACTTTTATACCGAAATGAATTTTGAGGGAGAAATTTATCCAATCTGACTCTACAAATATCATCGCTGCCAACTACTGTTACGTCAAATCCATTATTTACCAACGGCACTGCCAATTGTGCATGCCCTCCTCCAACATCTAAAACAGAACTATTAGGTAAATCTTTCAATAAATCAAGAGTAATTTTAGCTTGTACATCCAAAAAATACTTTCCTACTTCACCCGAAAACCTTTTTGCGTAATCTTCCGAAGAAGTTTCGATATCGGCTTTTTCCGATATTATTTCATTCGATTCAATCATATTTATTTCCGAACGCTCAATTATTAGTTTCTAAAAGTGAATTATTCAGTACCGAGTAGATTTTTTTTACTTTCTCAATTTCGTAATCCAGCTTCGAATTGTCCCATTTTAATTCATTTTGCATAATTTTCGCAATCTTTATAATTGTATTAATAGAAGGAATATTGAGATTACCAAGACCGGTTCTTCTAAGAATTATATCGGATAATGAAATTGCCATTTCTTCCCTAATGCAATAAAGTATTTCTGCAATCGTAACTGCAGGACTGTTACTTACAAGTTCAGCCAATTGTTTGTTATTATTAATCATTGATACAATTTTATATTTATTCCTTCCGTAAATTTCTCTTAAGTGTTTCTGCACATCATACGGCAAATCAATTTCTTCTTTTTTCTTATTTGAGTTATAACTAGTAACAAAAGTTTTCTTTATTTTTTTACCCGATTTTTGCAAAACCATTTGAACTGCATCCTCAGCAATGGAAGGTGCGGTTGTAAACTTTACGGATTTTATTAAATAAGCTCCGCTAATCCCGTCCGTTTTTTCCAAATCATAAATTTCAGAATGTTTCCCAGGCTGAATATCATCATCCGGACTTTTTTGCTCTGCCATTGGTAATAACCCTGTATGATAAAAGCAAATGTCTTGAAATTTCAAATTGAGAGACGGATATATTGAATTAACTTCATCGATGATTTCTATTAAATCGCTTTTGGTAATAGTAAGTTTATCCGGAGCATCATCAAATTTATTATATGTTGTTCCAATCATTGTTTTATTATTAAGCGGGACAAAAAAGTAGAGCCTCTTACCCCGTTTTATAATAGCATCCCTGTCTTTATATTCTTCGGTTCCTTCAAGACCAACGGCGTAATTACCGAAAAGACCTTTGTTCACAACAATATTAACTGCTTTAGTAAGCGGTATGTTAAAAGTATTGTTGGAAACAAATGAATTATATATTTCATTTAACCAAGGACCGGCAGTAACAATTATATTTTTAGTTCGGATTTCAAATTCGTGATTATTAAGCTCATCTTTTACTTTAACTGCCGTAATCGATTTATTTTCAATAATAAAACCGGTTGCTTTTAAATAGTTGGCTATACAAGCACCGTTATCACTTGCATCTAAAACAAACTGAAGTATTAGTCTTTCAGAATCATTCGCAATAGATTCATACCAAACGGCACCGCCTGTTAAATTATTTTGTTGTAAACCGGGAAGTATTTTAACCACTTCGTTTTTCGACAGTACTTTTCCGTTAGAGATAAAATTATCATTCGGAATATTTTTATTTCTATCCGCACTAATTATATCATATAATTTAATTGCCGTTTTCATTACAAATTTACTTCTTACACCAAATCCGAATGTAGGAACTAAAAAAGGAACATTGGAAACTAAATTAGGAGCAACCTGCTGAAAAACTTTACGTGATCTAATTGATTGTCTAATTCTTTTATAATTTGCGTGCTGCAAGTATCTTAATCCGCCATGAAGAACTTTCAAACTATTAGCCGAAGTAGAACTTCCAAAATCATTCTTTTCTATTAGTGCGGTTTTTAATCCTTGCAAAGAAGCTTCCCTAGCAATGGTTACTCCATGAATACCACCGCCAATAATAACAACGTCAAATTCTTCGCTTTTAAGTTTTTTTATTTCTCTAATCATTTTCGGAATTTAGAAAATCATAAACCTTTTTTAACTTTCTTTTATAACTTTCTCTTGAATAATTTTTAATTGCTACTTCTTTACCTGCATTTCCAAGTTTTTCTCTTAAAGTTTTATTTTGAACCAATTCAAGAATTCCCTTTGCCATATCTTCAGGATTTGGTTTAACCAAATAGGAATTTTCCTTTGTTAAAACTTGTGTATGAGAATAAATATCCGTAGCTAATACAGGCACACCCGACGCTAAATATGAATATATTTTCATCGGTGTGTTTTTTCCCTTTATTCTGGGTGAGATCAGAATGTCTGCTTGAGATAGATAGTAGGGAAGTTGGCTTAACGGTCGTGGACCTAAAAAATAAACTTTTTCAGATATATTTATCTGCTTGGTTTTATTTTTATATTTCTCAATGTCTTCTGTCTTTCCGCCAATGATAACAAGGGCAAAATTTTCGGTTATGTTTTTCAACGCATCTAAAAGCAAATCAATTCCCTGATAATGCACTAAATTACCGACGTAAAGTCCAACTATTTTATTATTGCCTGTTATATCTTTTATCTTTTCATTTTTCCCTTTATCATTACTTTTAAAAGCAATATCTTCTAAAATAAAAACGGGTTTATCGGGATCAAATTTCTTAACCTTTTCTACCAAATATTGGCAAACCGGTATGACTGCATCTGCATGCTTCATCGCCCAATGTTCAAATCCGTTTAACAACCCTTCAAATTTATTTAATGCACTCCATTTTTCAATTAATTGATCGGCCATTGAAGAATCCATATCGTATACAAGTTTTTTTTTGTAAAACAGATTATAAAAAGCAGCCGGGAAAACAGATTCCTCTACAGCATGAATTACATTGTACCGGTTCTTAAATAAGAGAAGCAGCAAATAAAAAGTTAAGTAAACATCGGCAATAATTTTTTTAGGAGAAAAACCAATGGGAATATTATTTGTGAAAGGGGGTTTGGCAATACGAATAATCTTTACATTTGGAATATTAAGCGGTTCCCCTTCGTGAAAAGTAAGCACATCAATTTCATTTCCAAATTCAGATAACGTTTCGACCAATAATTTTACCGCAATTGGAGTCCCGCGTTCTTGATAAAACGGATGTGGAGCCAGTACTAGTATTCTCATTGTTTTTTGCTTTGCTTTAATCTTAAAGCAATTTGATTCTTGAAAAATGTAACCGGGTTTTCCAGCTTTCCAAACGATTGGGGAGAAGAATTCATATGGTTCAAAATATCCATCAAAGTTTTAACCGGATAATCAAAATCGATTGTACCCTTCAATAGATTACCATATCTACCGGGTTTCCTCACTTCACTTTCTAAGCTTAAGGAATCAGTACCGCATAAAGTAAAGATACCCTTTCGTTCAGCTAAATTAAAAAGTTTCGGTTCAGACCAAAAAGTAGGTCTTCCGCCATTATCGCCTAAATAAAAATTAGTACCTGAAGTCTTAACTATTAAGTCTTCTATAATCTCTTTTCTGCGCCCCAACCATTTACCAACACCCCAAGGTAAAACGGGTATCCCGTTTTTATTGTTTACTTCGTTAACAATTTCTTTTAAGGAATTGCCGCTCTTAAATCTTTCTCTAGTTGCAAGCGCCAGAACCTCAATATTTTCATGGCTTATAACCTGTTTACCTGCGATTAAGAAAATTTTCTGTCCGTTATTGGATATAATTAAGGAGTATTCTTCTTTTGTAAATTCAATATTAAAATTATCTAATAATTGGGAAGATTTTTTTATTCTATCAAAAAAATCTACGTCACCAATTTCAGTTAAAAATAAAAACCCCAATTCAAAATTAGAATTTGTTGAGCTTGCTGCATTAAGGAAATTCTTAAATGCATAATTTAAAAATTCATTCAAGTTAAAGCATGAATGAATATGTACGTGAAAATCAACAAATATGATTTTGTTTCTGCTGTTTTGCAATTGGATTATTATAGTTGGTTTTTGTTTAACGGCATCATCAGGTAAAAAATATTTTTTACCTGATGATTGGAATGAATTGTTTATTTTGTTTTTCTAATTAATTAGATTTACTTTTGGCCCATTCATTTTGCTTTGTTTTACCCATTCGAGTATAGTATTTAGAGTGATTATATTTATTATAAGATCTATACCCGCTTTTATAGTCGAAATTATTTAATACAACACCGATAAATGATTTTTGTCCACTTTTGGTTAAAAGTTCCGCAGACTCCTGCATCCAATCGACATGCGTACTTTTAGCAAAGACAACCAATATACTCATATCAACAAAATGAGATAAGACTTCCGCATCGGTTATTGTCATAATCGGCGGTGCATCAAGAATTACAATATCAAATTCGGATTTCAGTTTTTTCAAAAAATCCTGCATCTGAGGAGAAGCCAGTATTTCCGAGGGATTAGTTGGAATTGTACCGGCGGCAATATAGTATAAATTCTCGACTTCTGTTTTTCTTAATATTTCCTGAAATGCAGCTTGCTTGAATAAATAATTTGTAAATCCCGGTGAGTTAAGGCCGTTAAACACCGCATGCACTCTGGGAATTCTTAGATCACAGTCAAGTATAATTGCCTTCTTGCCGGATTGAGCAAAACTTGCAGCTAAGTTGGTAGTAACCGTAGTTTTTCCTTCTTGAGGTGCGGAAGAAGTAATCATTATTGAATTGGATCCTTCCGTAAGTTTAGAAAATTGAATCCGGGTTCTCAACGATCTGTATGATTCACCGGCAATCGATTCTTCACCCGTAGCAACAATCAATTCGGATTTAAATTTTCTTTTTTCAAGTTTTGTTTCAAAACTTGGGATCCAAGCTAAAACGTTTAAGTTAGAACCTTCAATATCATCAGGAGTTTTAATTGTGCGATCAAAATAATTTTTAACATAAACATAACTGAATGCAACACCTAATCCCGCGACTAACCCAAGTAGTATTATCTGCAGTCTGTTCGGTTTTGCAGGGGTTTCGGGTGGACGCGCAGCACTCATAATTAAAACATTACCCGGTACGGATTGTTCATTTAACAATGCTTCTTCATACTTTGCCTGTAATACTAAATATAGCTTTTCCAGTGATTGTCTTTCTCTTTCTAATCTTGCTAAGTCTAATGTTTTCTTTGGTAAAGATTGAAATTGCTTTTCATACGTTGCAAGCGTATTGTTTAATTGATTATATTTAGATTTCAGTGTTTGATATTTTATTTCATCTTCCGTTATTTTCTGAGCAATATCTTTTAATTCTTCAGGGCTGGAAGAAAACACCTTCGTTCTATAATCATTTAATCTCTTCTGTAATTGATTTTGAAGATTTGAAATTCTCCTGTCGTAATCTTTAATGATTTTTGAATTAGAATTTAAGTTAGTATTTCCGGAAATGGCAATAGATTTTTGAGTTTGCAGATTAGCTATTTGATCCTGCAGCATTTTAATTGCCGGCTCAGCTGTTTGTATATCTTGAAAACCTTCTAATGTAGGATTTCTTCTATTAAATTCCTGTTTTAATTCATCCAATGATCTTTTTGTCATTACCATTTCAATTTTTGTTGCATCTCTATCGGATTGAAATTTAGCCAAAGTAGAAACTAAAGTACTTGCTTGCCGTCCAAGTTCAATTCCGCCATCCTGAAGTTCATAAGCCTTTACATTTTCTTCAGCCAGCATAAGTTCATTATGTTTCTCTTCTTTTTGTTTTTCCAAGAATTCTTTAATCTTAGTGAACTGTTTCCTGCTTTCAGCAAGATTAAAATCTTTGTATACTTTTGCATAAGCATTAGCTATAACAGCAGCTTCATAAGGGGAAGGGGAATCAACCGTTATTTGCATAAAGTTCAGTCCATTTTTCTGAGTTATTTCAACATTTCTAGCCAATACACCGGCAATCGATCTATCCGATTTGATACCTTCCGCTTTATCTTTGCCGAATAAACTTTTTTGGTGATTTAAAATTAAATCGAATTTATCGGTCTGTCCCAAAGTTTTAAATGAATCAACAATTACTTTGGCTACCATTTCTCTAATGGTAATATTTTGAATTGTTTCAATTTCGTTAGCAATAAACATATCGCCGCCTGATCTGCCAAAATCCATTGAGAAAGGATTGTCAAGAATATTTCCCTGTGGTTTTGAAATCTTAAGTACTGTCGTTGCTTCATATACGTCAGGTGCAGTAAGAGCATAAACAACAGTTATGGAGAAAATTACCAAGCTAACGATTAGGATAACTAAAAAATTTGAACGTATCAAATTTATGTAATCAGCAAACGTATTTGCATTTTGATTACTTACCTTCGGTTTGATTTGTTGATTATTGTTCATGTGTTTCCTAATGATTTATAATTAAAAAATTTTTACAGTGTACAACCTAGAATTTTAATAAAAACAAATTTTACTTTTGTTCCCAAATTTTAATAAGAATACTAAATCTATATTCGAAAATTTATATTATAAGTTAACTTTGTCTATGCATTAAAAAAAGTAAAATATAATGGTTCAAATTTTATTAATAACAATATAAAAAATAATTTGTATTTCACACAAATCAGTCAACAAATAGTATCGGAATCACATTGTTCTTTAACAAACATCATGCCTTTAAGGTATTATTCCAAAGCGCCTTAGACTGATATAAAAACAGAGCAAAGAATTAGTAGATTTGTGATAAGGAACAACTTTATTTCTATATAATTCGGTTATGTAAATTTACTAAATATTACGAGACAGTTTAATAAAAAATCTGTAGCATTTTGCTACAGATTAAAAACTTAAAAACCATAGGATAATCTAACCGAAAATTGTTTTAATGTTCTATCAATAAAACTATCGTCGCTTTTTTGTTTTGACTCTTTAATGCTTTTAAACCGGATATTTGCTTTCAGTTCATGCAATATTTCATAATCAATATTTATTCCAAAATATGTATAGTTTTTCCTTAGTCCATATAAAAATGGTTCAATAGGCAACCCATATCCTTTGTCGTTTAAAGATTCTTGCCCTTTCCGGATATATTGTCCCCAAAGTTCTACCACCAGCCCCCGTAAAACCCTATAATTTAGTGAGGCATAAATTAAATCGGCATTATCACCCATCCAATGACCCAAAAGGTATGATGAACTTTCGGTTGTTATTGTGGGTATAAAGTGCCTGTATGTTCCGGGATAAATTTTTGTATACTCGATTCTTGTAGACAAGTTATTTATCGGCAAATCAACTATTGTACTTCCCAAAGTAAACCCAAATTTATAATATTGAGTTTTAGGATCAAACAATCCTTCCGGGGTTAATTCATCGGCAAAAAAACTGCCCCATAAATGAGTATTTGGAATATGATCCCTTGAACTTACTGCAAAAAACAGTTGAGTGTTGGAACCGGCAAAGTTATTATCTCTACTTAGATGTTCATCAGCTTGATCAAAAAACATTAGTGGTATTAAATAAGAGATTTCTAATCTATCACTGTAAATTACCCTCTCACCAACTGTCAGATCAAGCCCTTTTAACGGGCGAATTGTAAGGGAATGCTGAGCAAAAAACTTTTGTCTCCAATTAAATCTATCCGTATTATATGGTCTGACTCGAGTAGAGGGATAGAAAGAGTTCGAATCAATAACATCGGAATTTAACCAAGCATGAATAAAGCTAAAGTATAACCATTTGTTCGGATAGATATCCAGCCGGATAAAAGGATAAGCCGGAGCTTTTGCCGAAAGAATAATTTGCCCGCTTTTAGCATATCCTATGGTCATTAAATCCTGACCTACAGAAATACTGCCCCATTTCCAATCCGTAGCTAATATTGCATTTACTTCGCTATACTCAATTCTCGATCGATCGGATAAACTAAGATCAAAACCTTGATTCGGTGAAAATCTGTTCCAGAGATAATCTCTTATGTTTGGTTCCTGTCTATTATTATGAAATCTGAATTGAAAACCTAATTTACTTCCCATATAACCATAAAATCTTATTCCGTAAGTTAAATGATAATAATGTTCTCCATCCCAGTTGCCTGTTTCATATTTAACAACCGGACTGAAATTAAGTTTTAATATCGGATCTTCATAAGAAAATATTCTGAATCGATTATAATTATCCTTTTCAAATAATTTATACTTGGTAAAACTACTCGGGGAATCAGAGACTTTGTTTAATTGCTTTTCAAGACTATATTCAAGATTAAAATCCTTCTTGAAAAATTTCAACTCATCTTTTTCCAATATAGTTAATTTTTCCCTTTTGGCATCAGCTTCTTTTAGTTTTTGTAAAATATATAATCTTGAAAGAGGTTTTATAAAATCATGATATTCAATTACTCCTCTTTGGCTGATTCTATCTAAAAAATCATATACCGAACTGTTTAGCGGCTCATAAACAACTTGCGAGTAAAGCGATACGGTAGAAAGAAGAAATATTAATAGTGAATAAATAAATATTTTTATTCGCATGACAATTCCTTTTTATTTTTTAAAGCAGTAAATCTTAGTTGAATTTAAGTCTTAAGTAAGCTTGCGATTTAGCACTAACTCTTCCCACCAATCCGACATTTCCGCGGGTAGACAATACCAAGCTTTGGGAATATTTTTCAGGTATTCAAGAAGTTGACGGTATAACGATAAATTATGCTCTTCTATTAAATAATCGGGATGAGTAATTATCAGTATCATGCCATTGTTCTTTATCAGCCAATCAACTTTGTTTTTCCATATGGAGATATCCTTTTGCTGAAGGACATAAAAAATTGTATGATCCTGGGGAAGCGTATAAGGAAGTTCAACTAACTTTCCTGCAATATAAGGCCAAATACTACCCGCCCCCCCGGGAAACGGCTGGTAAGGATCATAATCAAAAAAAGATGCATCATACTTGATGTTTAATTTTTGAAGCCATTCAATATTCCGATGAACGGAAGGAGACCTGAAGCCTACACAATTATACTTTTCAATAGCTTCGTTTATATATGGTAACCGTTCATCAAAAATTTTCTCTGAATAATATAATTTTCCGTCATGGTTATAACCATGAATGCCAATCTCATCACCGCTTTCGTGAATTAAATCTATAATTTCCTGACGAATTGTATATTTGTAAGGAACAATATTCCATGATGATTTTAATCCTAAAGATTTTTCAAGCTCAATAATTTTAGGAACATAATCATACCCGGCCTGAGTTTCAACATCATGAGTTAAAATAACTGCAGTTTGATTTTGATTAGGATAAAGTTGTGAAAGGATTTTTATATTCTTTTCATCAGCCGTAATAATATCAACAAGTTCAGAATTAATAAAATTTTCATTACACTTTACCTGTTCATTATATTTTTTTTGTAAAGCTTTACGAATAGGCAATGGAAGAATAGGTCTAAAAACAGAATAATAAAATTTCTTTACCAGCGGAAATTCCATTTTAAAATTATTTTCCAGGTAGAATTTATTAATAACCTCATTATTCTTATCAATTTTTTCAAATGGGGTAATAATTTTCATTTATATTAATTTATTTTTTTGTGATTAAATTATATATTTGGTTGGCAAAAAAATATATCACCTTGTTGGGAGTAAATCGATATCTCCCAAACTCTACTAATTCCCCTTTGTATTTCTCTTTGAACTTAGCCGGCCCATAATATTGTCCCTTTATTGCACCACCTCCAAAATCGAATACTTTATAATTATTGTCGCATCCCCATTGAATCGTATTCCATACTAAAGCATCATTGGAATAAAAATTTTTAAATTCGGAGTCGGCAGCCGCATACCAATCGTAAACTGTTGAACCATAATTTAAGCTAATCCTAGCACCTATAATTTTAGAATTGTAATCGGCAACGATGATTCTAATGTATCCTTTATTTTTTAATTCGTTATAAGCATTAGTAAACACGGTTTTATTTAAAAAAGGTACGTTTTTACTACGATATAAATTTTCCAGCAAGTCAATTGTAGAAGTAATTTCCTCTTCTCTCATTTCTCTAACTACCATACCCCTCTTTTCACCTTTTCTAATATGATTTCTTGTTGATGAATTAAGAGATGACCAAATATTATCACAACCCGAGCTCAAGGCTACTAAATAATTCTGATAAGGAATATATTCATAAGTGGAGAAATCTAATCCGGATTTATCTGCAGGAAATTTTTCAGAATTTCTAATTTCCAAAAAAAGAGATTTTTTTTTCGCTATATCTTTGGCTTTTTCAAGTGCAATTAAAATAGCCTTTTCCCCTTGGTCACTATATTCATATAAAGGAGATGCGTATAAAATCAATCTATTTGAATACTTCCCCGGAACGGGTGATTTAATTTTAACCAATGTTGCCGGGACAAAAGCTAAAATCTTATTATCTACATGTACAAATATTGAATATTGTTCAAATCCCTCGGAAAGATCAAAAACCTTCGCCATTTCCGGTGAGTGAAATATATTATGTGCGGGGAACTTACTTATAAATTCTTTCCATTTTTCTGTAGAATAGTTATTTATACTTATTTGCATATTTTATATAGACCTTACACTTTTTTTCATTAAATATTTTATTTGACTTCCCTTTTCAAATGATCTAACCGTCTCAAAACCCATTTTTTTATATAACGAAACTGCAGCTATATTCTCCCCGAAAACTTGTAAATAGTATTCATTTATTTTCCTTTCTTTTAGTATACTCTCTAATTCAACCAATAGTTTTCTACCTATACCTTGCCCCTGGAATTTTGAATCTACCGCAATATGTACAAGCTCGTTTTTATAAAATTGGACACGTTGAGATTTAAATGACCTTATTGAGGCTTTAATTAAAGGAATATATATACTGGGGAATTTAAGTAGAGAGAGAAAATTTCTTGTTAAAAAGTTCTTCATATAATTTTCCTTGTCAGTCGTAAAAAATAGGAAACCTTTAACATTTTCATCATAATCCTCAGTTATTAATATAGTTGAATCTGATTCTGCAATTGTATTATAAAAATATGCCAGAAAATTCACGTTACATTCAGATAAAAAATCCGAACTTGATAACATTTTTTTGTGTATAAGAGCAATTTGACTGAAAGTATTTGAAGTTAGTAAACTAGACATGGCAAATTAATATCTTAAACCAATTTTTCAATTTCATTAGTAAAAACGTCTTTAACGTTCCCTTCAATTATTTTAATATCTCTATTTCTCTTCTGAAATTTGATTTTGCTAAAATCTTCTATATTCCTTAGAAAATTTAGTCTTCCTATTTCATTAAGCTTTTTATCCAAGACACCAAGCTTCCCTCCAAAAATACTGAAAACCGGAACGCCAAGTAACGCTGCTTCCCTATTCATAGTTCCTCCTCCGGAAAAAACCAAATCAGAGTTCCAAATTAAATTTAGTCCGTCAACTTCATCTTCCAATATTGTTATCTGAGAAAACCCGGTTGTCATTTCTTTAAGGCGTTTCCTTTGAACATTATTCCTAGGAGAGAAAATTGTATGGATATTGTTCTGATTTTTAAGAGTTTCCAATAATATATTAAACAATCTTCCGCTTTGTGCAGTAAAATAATGAGAACTGAATGCCGGGGGACGAACAAGTACTATCACTTTGTTGTTATCAATACCCAAATTTTGCAATAAACTAGAATCGGGTGTAAAATCAGCCAAATATACTTGCTCTTTATAACCATTATATTTTCTAATATTCTTTAACGGTATCTTGTTTTCACGGAAATAATTGTCAGTTAAAAGTACCGGTACAATTACAATTGAAGCAAGTTGATGAACAAAAAGTTTTGAAGAGTACTCATAATCGTAACTTGTAATTGAGGGGATTCGTAATAACCACGAGGCTCCGATATGTGCTCTTGAACCGTGACTTATTGAAACAGATATATTTTCATGTTT
>BDSW01000115.1 GCA_002898175.1 bacterium BMS3Abin04 | reverse complement strand
CGTAATCACTTAGCTTAATATCAAAAGTAGCTTTACCTTTTAGTAAATTACCTTTCATTTTAGCTTTGGTTCTAGCGCTTTCTTGATAATAAGTAAGTTCACCCGGAACACTTACATCATGAGTAACACCATGAATTGTTAAAGTTCCGTTAAGAGTAGCTTTAATTTTCTTTCCGTCCTCTAAGTTTTTAGATGATGCGTTTGAAATACCCTTTAATTTGAAAACCGCATAAGGATATTTTTCCGTATAAAGCCAGTTCTTACTATTTAAATGTTCGTCTCTTAGACCAATACCGGTTTTCAGTGAACGTAAATCAACAGAGGCTTTACCCATTGCATGTTTGGTTATATCGTTTGGATCCAACATAACAACTACATTAATCTCATTCGATACACCAACAATGTTTTCCAATGCGGCATCCGATTCGAACGTAGCTTGATTTCTTCCGTCATTACTTGCTTTAAATGTTACCTGTGCATTTAAGGCTAATGCCATACTCAGCATTAAACCTAAGGTTATCATGAATTTTTTCATGTATATACTCCTTTGTTTTTAGTTATTAGTTATTAACGAATGATTTCGATTTAATTTGTGATACAAGAATATTCATAAACCAAAGAATTATCTGTCAGACGTTTGACACTTGCGACGTTTGATAGAAAAAGCATAAAGATTTGTTAATTTCGGAATGTCGTTCATTTGGCAGTTTAAAGCTCTTAGATTTATTAAACTTGCATAAAACAAATTTTGGAGATAAGCATGAAACGGTTTAATAAAAAACAAAGGAATATTTTAATTGCAGCTTTTCTTGTAATTGGTGTTTCATTTATCATTTGGTTTGCATACGGAATGGAAATTTTTACAAAGACACAAGTTTTAGTAGAAATTAAAGATGAAGTATTTGATACTTCATATAAAGAATGGCACAACAAATTTATTTGGGGATTAGATTTAACCTTGGTTATCAGTGCGATAACAACGGTTGTTTCAGGAATACTTCTTTTTTTCTTCAGGACAAAAAAACGGTTAAAACATAATAATTAAAATAAATTTGTAAAATTTTATTTATTTATATCAACGGTTTTAACCGGAGGCGGGTTCCATCCAACAATGGAGCCCTCTTTTATTTTTGCTAAATAAGGAGATGTTGTAGTTCCCGGAAGTGTACGAACATTATCTTCAATTGCAATTGGACCAATTCCCGTTCCGGCGCCAATTTTACAATTTGCACCTATTGTTACAAGCCCGTATCTAAATTTTCCGGCGCCTTCATAAGCATGAACGGTAACACGGGTAAAAGCGCCTATCAATGTATTCTCGCCTATAAAAATTAACTCCGGTCTAAAATGATCCAACCAAACCAGCTGCATTATTTCAGCGCCTTTACCAATATGAACTCCCATCCATCTAAAAAATTTATTTTTTGTTGTATTTCCTTTCATAAAGAATGAAATTGCAACTTGGAAAAGTAAAAGTAATCTTCTGCCGAACGGTAAATTCAATTTTCGCCAGTTTATAGAATCCGGATCTTCAGAATCACCAAGTCCGAATATAGTATAATGCCTTCTAACAGGAGTTAAGAACTTCTCTAAGTTTTCTTTACCTTCGGCTGTTTTAGGATTAAGACTTTTTACCTCTATTCCTTTCCCGCCGGAAGTTTTGCTTATATAAATATCTCTATCCGCTTTTTTGCCAAGTTTAATAGCTCTTTCAATAATTTCCGTGGTAACAAGCTTCATTACTTCTTCGGGAGATTTATCTCTATATTTCTTCATTTTATTACCTCAACGAATAATTATTTTAAGAAACAAGAAGGATAAAAATATTACCGATTAAAACGAACAAACCAAATTTTTAAAATTCCGGCTTACTTCACAAAATAGATTAAATATAAGTAAATAACCGGTGATGAAAACAGCAGGGAGTCAAATCTATCAAAAATTCCGCCATGACCGGGAATAATATTGGAAGAATCCTTAACACCGGCATCTCGTTTAATTAAACTTTCCACTAAATCTCCTAACTGTCCAATTGTACCGACAATAACACCAATTACTAAAGCATCCTGCCATGAAAGGATAGTGAGCACCCATACTTTAACTAAAATCATCGTAATAACCGCAAAAACAAACCCTGCTATCCCGCCTTCCCAACTTTTTTTGGGGCTAACACGCGGAAATAATTTATGCTTCCCGAAGGCAGAACCTAAAAAGTAAGCTGCCGAATCACATATCCATATTGTGGCTAAAATAGAAATAATTAAAATTCCGCCGTGCTTATAACTACCGACTGTTAAACCGAAAAATTCTCTTATACTTATTATTGTACCGGTAAATAAACCTATGTAAAATATTCCGAGTAAAGTCGCCCCCAAATTATTAATTGCCGATGCTTTATCCCGGAATAGTTCGTTTAACAAAAGAACTATTATAATCATTAAACTTAAGTGTTCAAAATTTATAACATCTATATATGAATTAGTGATTATAAAGAAAACAGAGATTAATCCGACCGGAATATTCACAAAAATAGATTTATTCAAACTCATCTTGGAGAATTCATAAAACGCAGTCATCCCAATAAAAAGAATAAGTAAATAAAATGGAAGTCTGCCGTAGTAAGAAATAAAAACAATTAATGGTATTGCAATAAGAGCAACCAATATGCGGGTCATGCGGTTATTAAGAACCATATTAGCTAACGGTATCCTCAGAATCTTTCTTATTAATATCGTTGAGGATTGTCATGGCGGCATCTGCATTCACTTTTTTCACCATTACTTTAATAACCGCTAGGTCACCGGTAACGGGAAAATTCTGATCTTTTTGAGATAAGATCATTGTTTCAATTCCTGCTCCTTCCAAATTGGCTTTCAACATATCCGCTTCAAACGATGCATCCGTTGTATAAATGGTTATCCAATCCGACGGATGTACTAAGTGACCCTCGTACTTTTCTTTCGGGATTAATTCTACTCCGCAATCCGGGCATACCGTTATTCCCTTAACATATTCAGCTTCACATTTCGGACAAATCATATCTCACCTCTTTGATAGTTTGACAATGCCTCTCTATTTTTTCTAATATAATATATTAAACCCACAAACAAAACCGAAAGTGTTAAAAAACTAATTGCTGATATTGAAATACCGCTGCTTGGAAGCACGTTGGATTTAAAAACATCTTCGTTACCCCAAATAAAATAAGCAACAACTGCTGTTAAGTTATTTAGAAAATGAAGCGCCATGGGAATAAAAATCGATTCGGTTGAGTACGCCGCATAGCCTAAATAAGCACCTAAAGCTATTAATGGAACTAGTCCGTACGGATTAAAATGATAAAGACCGAAAAACGCAGCCGTAATAAAAACAGCCCAAAACGGTCTTAGTTTTTGCTCAAAACTTTTTTGTACGAACCCTCTAAAAAATATTTCTTCGCAAATAGCCGGGGTAACCGCCACGACAAAGATTATAAGAAGTCCTTCTGCAGAATTATTCGCGGTAAGCAATTGCCCGTATGTATCTTCCACCAGTTTATCAAGTTTATCCAACAATGTTTTAATATTATGAATCAGAACGCTATTATTAGCCCATTGCTCAATAAAATAATTCTGTATGTAAAGATAATTCTGCATAATCGGGATTAATAAAATTATTCCGACCGAGAACAGTATTAACTCTTTTGTATCAGGCAGCTTAAACCTAATTACAGTAGTAACATCTTCATATACAAGTTTTGCAAGCAATAATGCAGGGAAAAGAATAAATAAAATCTGGCTTCCCATTGTTAAAAATCTTACTGCATTTATATCGGTTTTACTTAAATCCATTCCAAAAATAGAAACCGTTAAAATACCGCCGACAAACTGATAAAGGATAAATACACCAACCAAGCCGAATAAAGCTGCTGCGGTCGGTGACATTACAGGATGCAGTTTGGGTCCATGCAAATTATTTACCGATTTATTTGGAAATCGATCTTCCGTATTTTCATCTTCCGGATTCATTTTGACAACTTATAAAATAAACTTTAATTTTGCTTGAGAATAATATTAAAGGTGTAAAATTACAATAAAAATAGATGAATAAACAAAGGGTTGAGAATTTGTTGTTACTTTGGGTTCGGTTCCATAAATGTAAAGCGAATCTCCCGATTCGCTAAATTTTTAATCCACCTATAAATAAATTTACTGTAATTGTTTACGAAAAAAGCGAAAGTCCCCTTTCGCTTTACACAAAAAACATATTTTATTCGGATAATATACTTAACAAAATAAGAACTTAAAACAATTCGAGGGAAAGTATTTCTTTTGGAGGTCATGGTCGCACAATGACTAAGAACTAATTTGCCATAGTATGACCGTAGCAACCCTATAATGTTATAAATTAATTTGAACTCCAATACTCCAAAGCAGCATACTAAGATTTACAGATTCACTATATTCAACAGGAATTAATGGTTTACCGTACTCAACAGTAGAACAGTTAATGAATTTTCTGTATTTGACTA
>BDSW01000114.1 GCA_002898175.1 bacterium BMS3Abin04 | reverse complement strand
AATAGGTGCTGTTGGTATTATAAGGGGTTTAAGGGCTTTAAGTGATTTTGAGTTTGAATTTCAGATGGCATTGATGAACAGGAAATTAAATAGTGATTTAAAAACTATTTTCTTAATGCCGCACGAAAAGTACACTTATTTAAATTCTACCATTGTCAGAAATTTAGCTCAATTTAAAGGAGATGTTTCGGAGTTTGTACCGAAAATTGTTGCCGATAAATTAATGGAAAAGAATAAAAGCCTTACTAAAAAATTTCAGGATATAAGGGATTAACATTAGAACAGATATAAAAAACCTTCCCCTGGAAAGAGGAAGGTTTTTACCTTAATTAAATCATTTACATTTCTTTTTCTGCCTTCAAAATTTTACCTTTTATAAAAACACCGTCTTTAAGATTTTCTTCACTAATGTATACAACACCATCTTTATCATGTGGCTTTCCATAAACGGAATGTATAGATTTAAGACCTCCGAGCCATGCTCTTTTATCCGAAATATAAACAAGGTCACCCTGATCCGCTGCCATTTTTTCCATGTCATTTTTTGAAAAGTTTATAACTCCGTCCTCGCCTTCTTTTAATACCCAACTAACCAAAACCTTGTCGCCTTCTCTTTCATTTATTTTCCCGCCTTTAAAAGATTCTTTAACTTTTTGAATTGACCAAACGGTTAATCCTTCGGTTTGCAAAACGGGATCGTAAACAATAAAGTATACCGATAGAATCGCGACCAAAAATGCAACGATTAATGAATAAATAAATAGAATAAACGCGCCGCCTAATCCCAGTGCAACCATTAAAAACAAGACAACCGCTAAAATAGTTAAAGAATAAGCAATTGCTTTGTGGTTTTCTTTTGATTTTATTTTACTAACTATCTGTCTAAACCACCCGTCCGTATACGTTACAGCAACCCCAACGGCAGAACATACGACTAAATTATAGAAAGCTCTGATATAAGTATACGGATGCTCAGCATTCATCTGTATTCCCTGTGCAAAGGGACGAATTAAAATTCCCGGGAATTTTGCACCAACAATCATCAGTGCAACACCGCCAAGAAAAGTAGCCATAACTGCAGCAGGTGTAAATCGTTTCCAGAAAATACCTAAGAAGATAGCTACAACCAAAGGAGGAGTTAGTGTTGAATGGAAATAGCCGTGCGCTTCGTAAACCGTTGGGAAGTTTTTAAATGCCAAAACGGAAACTACACCAAGGATTGTAACAATAATAGAAGAATAACGTGCGGCAGATAATTCCTTTTTATCAGTATCCTTTTGAGTCCTTTCCTTAATTTTCAAGAGTCGCTTAATAGGTCTATGAATATCATTAATATAAATAGCGGCTGTTGCATTTATTAAAGTATCTACGGTTGACATAAGGGCTGCAGTCAACGCAGCCATTACAAATCCAAATACACCGGGGCTAGAGACCACGTGAGCAACTACATCAAAAATCTGGTCCGGTGAAGTATTCGGCGGAACTATATTTGGCTGTATAACCGAAATTGCTTTACCAATCCAGCCTGCATTTCCTACAACAATTGCCGATAGCGGCAGCATAAAAAGAATATTGAAAGCAGCTGCCTTCCTTCCTTCATCAACACTCTTTGTTGCCATAAACCTCATGATAAGTCCCATATTCATAAAAAGGAACCCAACAGAACCTGCCACTCCATCTTGCCAGAAAATCCCCACAAAGTTAAAATCCGGCGGTTTATTAAAATCTGCTAAAGGTAGTTTAAATGTTGTAGGTAATAAACTCCACAACCCGCCGTGTGGATGTAAGTATGCAATTCCTAAAAAGAAAAGTAAAAAACCTGCAAACAATAAAATAAATCCTTGAAGTAAGTCCGTAAAAATCACAGCTGTTTGCCCGCCGAAAGTAATATAAATTCCGGTTATAACTGCTATTATTATTATTATACCCATCAGAGTAGGTTGAAATTGCAGTCCTAATGTTGTAATAGTCTCGGGTAAAAGCGGCATTATAGCTTTCCCAAGCGTCAGGAATCCGATTCCAATGTATCCTATCATATACAGAAGCAAAAGAATGGTTGCTAAAAACCTGGCTGAAGGGCTGAATCTTTTTTCAAAATACTCCGGGATGGATTGAACCCTTGTATAAACAATAATAGGTAGCCAACCAAATAAGAAAAACGGAAGGAAAAACCAATCGTTTAGATAAGTCATTGTTGAAGAAAAGCCATACTGAAAACCTTTTGCGGAATATTTAATAAAACTATGGCTTCCTACCCCGGTAGCAACAATTGAAAAAGCAATTAGCCACCATGCAAATCTACGACCCCCGAAAAAGAAATCTTTTGTACTTCTATTATACTTCCCGAAATAACTCCCGAAAAGCATAATAACGATAAAGTAAACCGCCATTATTATAATATCGATAGAGGAACCGATATCGTGAAACGTTGTTTGTACTTGAGCTATTGTTCCCATAATCTACCAGTATAATCCTACTAGTGTGAAAAAAGTGTGGAAAATTAAGAAATAAAAATAACCGAAGATTAAAACCCTATACCAATAGCGATGACGCTTAAGTTTTAAATTAATTGCACCGCTTTTTCGTATAATGATCATACCGATCAAAAAGAAAATTCCGCCAACTCCGTAAAGGTACAAGAGGGGTATCCACGTATGTGTTATTGGTATCATTTTGTTCACCTTAAATTAATTTGAACATTACGTGAAGTTTAGTTGATCCAAAAATTAAGTAAGATGCAGTTCACTTGCAAATTTTTTAATCTTGTTTTTTTAATATTTTTTATTATATCCCAGTATCAGCTAAGCAAATAAATTTAAGCAGAACTTTTTGATAATTAATCTTAAAAAAACCTAAGCCCAAACAATTTTTATATAATAAATATTTTTTGATTTTATCTTATACCTTACCTAAATTTAAAATCTTTATTTTAAATAGCAATGAACAAAATTGGAGGGATAGTTTGTTATGGGAATGATGGCTAAGATGAGGAGTTTAGCTCCGTGGTTTATTCTTGGGGTTGGCGGTTTGTTTATCTTGTTTATGGTACTCTCGGATTCAAGTCTACAAAAAATAATGCATACAAGAGATAATAACGTAGGTTCAATTGACGGTGAAGAAATAAGTTATCAGAATTATTCGCAGATGGTTGAACAATATAGAAAGGATCAAGTAAAAAGAACCGGTAAAGATATTGATGAAAGCCAGATGGATGAATTCAGAAATCAAGTTTGGGATATTCTGGTAACGCAAAAGTTGGTTGAAGAAAAAATGAAGGAATATGGAATTACGGTTACACCTCAAGAAATTATAAATACAATAGAGTCGCCGAACCCTCCACAATTTTTGAGGCGTAATTTTATCGATTCCACAGGCAGGTTTAATAAAGAAGCTTATAATGCTGCCATTCATAATCCGCAAAATAAGCAAGCTATGATACAAGCAGAAGATGCTGTTAGACAGCAGTTGCTGCAAAATAAACTTCGCGAATATTTATTCGGAACAATTGTTATTAGTGATGGTGAAGTTAGGAGGAAATTTATTGACCAAAACACTAGGATGAGTGCTAAATGGGCATTCTTTGCAGCTAATATTATTCCCGACTCAACCATTCCTGTTTCCAATGAAGAAATACAAAACTATTATGAAAAACATAAAGAAGAATTCAGACTGGAAGGTCGTAGAAAACTTAAATATGTACTATTCCTAAAAACCGCCACTCATGGCGATTCGGTTGGTATAAGAAAAACTTTAGAATCAGTTGTAAAAAAATTAAAAAACGATACAAGCAGTTTTAAAACTTATGTTCAAATTTATTCGGACAAACCATTTGAAGTAGACACTGTAACACTCAACTCTGTTACAAAAAACGCCGCAAATCTTTTATATAAAGCGAAGGTTGGCGATGTTTTAGGACCTGTTCTCACTATTGATGGATATGAAGTTTATAAATTAGACAAAAAGCTTAGAGGGAAAGTTACTACTATTAGAGCCTCACATATTTTAGTAAAAGGCGGGGGCAATGAAGAAGCAGCAAAAAAAGAAGCTTATGATATTTATAAACAGTTAAAAGCAGGAGCCGATTTTGCAAAATTGGCTAAAGAAAAATCTGAAGATGCAAGTGCAAAAGACGGAGGCGAACTTGGCTGGTTTACAAAAGGACAGATGGTACCGGAGTTTGAGAAAGCTGCGTTTAGAGGTAAAATAGGTGAAATACTGAAACCTGTAAAAACCCGGTTCGGTTATCACATAATTATGGTTACAGGAAGGGACAATCACCGTTATGTAATAGAAAAAATATTCAACAAAATTACTCCTTCACCTACCACAGTAGACCAATTATACAGTAACGCAAACGACTTTTCTTATTTAGCTAAAAAGAACGATTTTAAGTCCGAAGCAGATCTAATGAAATATAGAATTTTAGAAACGCCGGCTTTTACTAAAGAAGCATCGGTAATACCCGGACTCGGAAGCAATAAAGCCATCATAAATTTTGCATTTGAGAATAATGTTGGCGATGTAAGCGACGTTTTTAAATTACCCATTGGCTACGTTGTGGCAATGGTTTCTGAAGCTCTTCCGGATGAATATAAACCTGTTAAAGAGGTAAAAGGTACCCTTACCAGGCTTGTTAGAGGAGAAAAGAAATTGGCAAAAACTTTTGAAATCGCTAAAGAAGTCAGGAGTAAACTCGGTAACTCTAACGATTTGAGCAAGGTAACTTTACTTGATCCAAAAGCAAACTTATTTAGTGCATCGAAGTTTACTATTGAGAGTAACGTGCCCGGCGTTGGAAAAGATTATGCTTTCTATAATTACACTCTGGTTGGTCCGGTTGGAAAAATATCAGGCCCAATTAAAGGCAAGAGAGGCAGCTACTTAATTAAAGTAACCGAAAGAGTTGGATTTGATTCTACAATGTACTCGATACAAAAAAATACTTTCCGCACAAATATGCTGCAGCAAGCTAAAATAAAATATTTTCAAGAGTGGTTAGAAAATCTTAAAAAAGAAGCTAACATTGTTGATAACAGGTATAAATTCTATAAATAATAAATATCAACCATTATTTTATCAAGGAACTGGTTTTTAACGGAACCAAGTTCCTTGTTTGATTTTGACTTATATTTCCCTCTTTTACAAATTACGATTCATTATTAAAATGGATTTTTTTCTGCATTAGATTTTTATTACATTCTTTCATATTTTATTTTTAAAACTGATTTGAAAAAGGAATTGTTGTAAAACTTATATGGAAAATAGATTCTTTTATTTAAGCATTCTCTCTATTTTAATTATTTTCCCGTTTACCTTTAGCAGCGCTCAGTATAACGGGAACAATACCTGTATTTCAGTTAATTATAGTTACACAAATACATCCAAACTGTTTCTCAACCCGAACTCACCCGATGAAATACTCCGCGCGCAAAGCTTACCATTAGATGATATATTTAGTTATTCGGCTGAGCTGCGCTATAGAGTTTCCGAGCCGTTTATTTTAGGCTTACGTATTGAATATATAAAGAAAACAATTACACATAAAGATGACCAAATCCCCGTAATCGATGTCACTTTCGGATATCGTTTAATCCCGGTTGAGCTTTCAGTTTACTATTTTCTTCCATTCTCCACGGAAAATTTCAAATTTTTTATGGGAGGCGGAATAGGAGTCTACTTCGGAGACAATATCAAAGATATTGGAGATGTCCATTCCATAGAAATGGAAAGAAAATTTGCTTATGGAATTCAAGTCGAAGTAGGAATGGATTACATGATTTGGAAAAATTTCTCCGCACGATTCCAAATGCGTTTTAGAGACCCGGAATTTGAAATAGAAAGCAAATATTCTAGCGATACTGTAAATTATAATGGGAAAACATATTTCTTATCAAACTCTCCATTCATAACCAAAACAAATATCGACGGAATAACATTTACGCTTGGGATAGCTTATAACTTCAATATTTAATTAAATTAATTGACATGATAGATTCTAGCGCTTCCAAACACATCAATTCGTTTATTCAACATCACACCTTAATATTGTTTTATATCTGTAAAATATTTTAGAATTAAAACAGATTTTCCGCAAAACTAGAATAAATAATTTATATTTTAGAATTGAATCATTTTTTTATTTAACCGGATCACAATGGGAACCGAAAGATTTTATATAACGGGATTTATGACAAGCGGGAAAAGCACCATTGGACCCATATTAGCAAACGTACTGGGATGGAGTTTCTTTGACCTCGACAAAGTAATTGAAAATGAATTCGGGAAAACCATAGTTGAAATATTTACAGATAAAGGCGAACAAGAATTTAGAAATTTAGAAAAACAATACATTAGTCAAATTGCTTCAAACGAAAATGTTATTATTGCTTTAGGAGGAGGAACAATTGCCAACGAACAAAACTTAGCGCTTATAAAAAGTACAGGTAAATTAATCTATCTTCGTGCTTCTCCCGATATTATTTATAAAAGAATAAAAAATAAAATCGACCGCCCGTTATTTAGAGATATGGTTCTTTCGGAGAGCAACCCGGAAGATTTTTTAGTTAGAATAAAAAGTTTACTCGATAAAAGGGAAAAATTTTATGAGCAAGCAGATATTATAATCGACACCGGGGAGCACCCGATCGGTCGAACAGTGGATAAAATTGCAAAAATAGTTTTTAGGTTTATACATGAATAAAATAAAAATAAATTTACCGGAAAAACCGTACTCGTTTTATCTTGGAGAAAATATTTTTGATAAACTTGATAAGTTCATTAACAAAAATTATCCGGCACATTCCGTTTTTATAGTTGTCGATAAAACCGTTTATAAACTTTATAAATTAAGAGTTGACAGTTTTTTAAAATCTATAAAAAATAAATCCAACAAATTTATTCTTACGGCAAGCGAGGAAAATAAATCTTTCGAATCATTAAAAAAAATTCATTCCTCTCTTATAAAAAATAATTTTGGAAGAGATACTCTTCTCGCTGCTATCGGCGGCGGAATTATTGGAGACCTCGCCGGATTTGCTGCAGCTACATTTATGCGAGGCATTCCGTTTGCTCAAGTACCAACTACACTTCTCGCAATGGTCGATAGTTCTGTCGGCGGGAAAACGGGAATAAATTTTAGCAACACGAAAAATGTAATCGGTGCATTTTATCAACCGGGATTTATATACGCCGACACTGCTTTTCTTAAAACATTACCTAAAAAAGAATTTATTTGCGGAGTGGGTGAAATTGTAAAATATGCTTTTCTTACCAATAAATATTTTTTCAATTTTCTTACACGTAATTTTGAAAAAGCCATAAATGGTGATACTAACGTATTGAATAGATTAATTAGAAATTCCGTTGCGTATAAAGGATCCGTTGTTGCGGAAGATGAAAAAGAAAGCGGTCTGCGGAAGGTGTTAAATTTAGGACATACTTTTGCACATGCTCTGGAAGTAGAACAAGATCATAAAATTAAACACGGAGAAGCTGTTATATTCGGTTTGGCTTGCGCTTTGTACACTTCAAAAGAAATTGGGATTCTTACCGCGGATAGATTTAAGAGATATTTTAATTTAATTCGTGAGTTTCAAGATTTAATTACTATAAATAGTTTCGATAAAAGAAAGATTTACAATATAATGCTCAGGGATAAGAAAAATCTGCAGGGTAAAGTTAAGTTTGTTTTGCTAAGCGGTATCGGGGATATATTATTAAACGTTGAAGTCGATAAAAAAGTATTGTACTCTTCTCTGGAAGCCGGGGAAAGGTATTTTCAGAAAAGCAAATGATTAAAACCTTACTTATCTTAACTATCCTTTTTGTTTCCGTATTGTGCGCCCAAATTCAATATGAAACGAGAGCTGTATGGGTTGCAACTAATTTTCGTCTTGACTGGCCGCCTCAAACATTAAACCCTGATATTCAAATCAATGCGCTGACGGAGATATTCGATTCTATTAAAAGTAAAAACCTAAATACAATATATTTCCAAGTGCGCGGGAACGGATCTGTAATGTTTAACTCACCGTTTGAACCTTACTCAATTTATTTGACCGGTAATACCGGTATTAAACCGGCATTTGACCCATTAAAATTAGCAGTTAAATTAGCACATGAAAGAAACTTGGAAATTCATGCATGGCTAAACATAATGAGATGCTACAGCGGTTCGAAGCAAAATATTTTGCAAAGCAGCGATCGCCTGCTTAACGCGCATCCTGAATGGGTAAGAAAATATTATGAAGACGGCAAAGTGTCTTACTGGCTTGATCCCGGTTTACCGGAAGTTAGAAAATATTTAATCGACTTAATTAGTGAAGCAATAAAAAAATATGACATCGACGGTATTCAATTAGACTTTATGCGTTATCCGGGTAAAAATTTCAACGATTTAAATACTTACCGAAGATATGGAAACGGGTTAGACTTAAACGACTGGCGAAGGAAAAATATTACAGCATTTTTATCTCAACTTTACTCATCGGTAAAGAGAATAAAACCGTACATAAAAGTTGGCGTTACTCCAATCGGTATTTATAAAAACAGCGTCAACGCCAGAGGATGGGAAGGTTTTTCGGAAGTTTATCAGGATTCCGAGACATGGTTAAAAGATAAAATTGTTGATTACCTCGTTCCGCAAATTTATTGGGATCTAAACAATAATCCCAAATTTTTTACCGTGGCTAAAACGTGGGAAAGTATATCAAACAACCGGAATATTGTTTTAGGTATTGCAGCATATAAAAACCATATTAAACACGAGATACCGGAAATGATTGATTTCTCTAAAAAGTTAAATACTGCCGGTGTTGCTCTTTTCCGTTATGAAAATATTAGAGATTATAATTTCACAAACTTTGACCATTGGGCTTTCCCCGCACAAATGCACTGGTTGAAATTGCCTGGTATCAATCTTCCGGTAATAAATTTAAGCGCTAAAATATTGCCCGGAAATTCATTTAAAATAAAATTTTCTTGGAAAACTTTTGATAAAGATAGAACCAAACACTTTTTTAGAAGCTTCATTTTATCTGGAGACGCGGGAAGGGGTAAAGAATTTGTTGATAATCCAATTACACTTAATGATTCAACTTCTGTTCTCCAAATACCTAAACCCGATAAAATTAATTATGATTTTCATTTAAATATTATAGATAGACTTTGGAATGTAAAGCAAGTAAGTAAGAATAAAGCTATACAGTATAAACCCTTGACGGTTCTGGCAAACAACCCTAAGCCAATATTCAGACCGATATTATTAAAAGATAAAAATGGTTTTAAGATAATTTTGGCATCAGGTATTACCGATACAGCTAGAATTGTTTCTTTAAATAAAGATAAAATTGAAAATGTACTCATGCAAAAATTGTTGAAGGGAATAAATATAATTGAGATTAATAAAATTGATATTGAGTCTTTGCAAATATCAATAAAAGCAGCCGATAAAAAATATAAATTGAATTTAAAATATTAATTATCCAACAAAGGTTTTAGATATTTCCCTGTATATGATTTTTCGTTTTTTACGATTTCCTCGGGAGTACCGGTTACAACAATTTCACCTCCCTTGTACCCGGCTTCCGGACCAAGATCAATTATATAATCGGCACATTTAATGATATCCAAATTGTGCTCGATTATTACAATTGAATTCCCGGTATCCAAGAGAGCGTTAAAACAATTTATCAGTTTGCTTATATCGTCAAAATGAAGACCTGTAGTCGGTTCATCAAAAATAAAAAGAGTATTCTTGTTTTTTTTACTTGCAGTTAAATGTCGGGCAAGTTTAATTCTTTGTGCTTCTCCTCCCGAAAGTGTGTTTGAAGGCTGACCAAGATGAACATAACCCATTCCTACATCCGCTAATACTTTAAGATATTTTAGAATACTCGTGTTACCTTCAAAAAATTTAATTGCTTCGTCCACAGTCATGTTTAATACATCAACAATATTTTTACCCCTGTAGGTAATATCTCTAATTTCTCTTTTATACCGTGTTCCTTTGCAATCCTCGCATTCCAAATATAAATCAGCTAAAAACTGCATATCAATTTTAACAGAACCCTCACCTTTACAAGTTTCGCATCTTCCGCCTGGAACATTAAAAGAAAAGTAGCCGGGTTTATACCCTTTTAACCTGGCTTGGGGAGTTTGTGAAAATAATTCCCTAATAGCTTCAAACCCTTTCACATAACTAATAGGATTTGACCTTGGTGATTTTCCTATCGGGGATTGGTCAACAATTTCAATTCCGTCAATAATATTCACACCTTCAATCGAATCGAACTTGCCGACCTTTTTTGCACCGAGTCCGGTCATTTTTGCAATTCCGCCGTAAAGAATATCGTGTACCAGAGTGCTTTTACCTGAACCGCTTACCCCGGTAATTGCAACAAATTTATTCATTGGAATTTCAACATCAATATCTTTAAGATTGTTTTCTCTTGCACCGAATATTTTAATTGATTTTGTTTTCTTCGTATTTCTTTTTGCGGGGACATCTATTTTTTTTATTCCCGATAAATATTTACCGGTGAGTGAATTTTCCGATCTCAATATTTCATCTAAAGTACCGTAAGCGATTATTTCGCCGCCGTTCTTCCCTGCATGCGGTCCCATATCCGCTATTAGGTCGGCTTCCTTAATCATTTCAGCATCGTGCTCAACTACCAACACAGTGTTTCCGATATCTCTTAAGGATTTTAAAATTTTTATCAACTTTTTATTATCGCGCGGATGCAGCCCAATACTCGGTTCGTCCAATACGTAGAGAGTTCCCATCAATGCCGATCCGAGAGAAGTGGCTAAGTTTATTCTTTGACTTTCTCCGCCGGAGAGCGTATTACTAAGACGTTCTAAAGTCAAATATCCCAAACCTACATTATTAAGAAAAGATAACCTTTTACGGATCTCTTTAAGTATATTCGATACAATTTTAAGCTCATATTCAGTGAGACGGATATTATTAAAAAATTCATGCGCCTCTTCAATAGTAAGTTGAACAATATCGAAAATTGATTTATCGTCTATTATTACTTGCAGTGATTCTCTTCTTAACCTTGAACCTTTGCACGCTGTGCATGTTGTGTAGCCGCGATATTTACTTAATAAAATACGAATATGCATTTTGTAAGTTTTTTGTTCGAGCTTTTTAAAATAGCCGTTAATTCCTATAAAACCGTTAAATCCTTCTTTTATTAATTTTATTTGCTCATCTGTAAGTTTATTAAAAGGGATATTAAGCTGAATTTTTTTATCTCTTGCTACTCGAACCAAATCCCGTAAATACCTGCTGAACTTTACTGTCCGCCAAGGTGCAATTGCACCTTCCATTAAAGACAGTTTAGGGTTAGGGATAACGAGATTCATATCATATCCTATTGTTCTGCCAAATCCTTGACAAACCGGGCATGCGCCAAACGGGTTGTTAAATGAGAAAAATCTCGGTTCCGGTTCTTCATATTTTATTCCGCAGCATTCAAACGAATTATTAAATAACTCTACCTTACCGGTTTCTGCATCTATGATCGAGAGTTTACCTTCACCCTCTTTGAAAGTTACTTCCAAAGAGTCGGCAAGCGCACTGCGCATATTCCCTTTCTTAATTTTAAACCGATCTATAACAGCTATTAAATTCTTTTTTGAACGGGGCAAGGTTTTTGATTCATTAAGGTCAATTATCTTTCCACTATTAAATATCCTAAAAAAACCTCTTTGTTTTAAATGGTTAAGTTCTTCTTTGATAGTCCTTCCGCTATGAAGGTGAACTGGAAACCCAAGGTAATATTTTTTCTCTTCTTCTTGTTTTTCCAACCAGTTTGAAACCGTAGAAACCGTGTCCTTTTTTACTTCATTACCACAGCTAAAACAGATAGTTTTCCCAATCCTGGCAAATAACAACTTAAGATAATCATATATTTCAGTACTGGTACCAACTGTTGAACGCGGGTTTTTAGATCCGGCTTTCTGTTCAATTGCAACAGCCGGAGAAATACCGTAAATAAAGTCAACATCAGGTTTATTTATCCTTTCAAGAAATTGACGGGCATAAGATGAAAGGCTTTCCACAAAACGTCTCTGACCCTCTGCATAAAGCGTATCAAAAACAAAGGAAGATTTACCGCTTCCGCTAACGCCTGTAAAAACAACTAATTTATTCCGGGGAATTTCCAGGTCAATGTTTTTAAGGTTATGTTCTCTTGCACCCTTAATTATTATTTTATCTTTTGAATCTATTTTCGACATTTTGAATTTTTAAAAGTAAAGATTTTTAAAATAACAAAAAATCTTCTCAATCCGGAATAATTTTACAGATTAATTTTACGTGAGTCATTTCTCGCAAGTGAAAGGTTATAAAGTTGAAAAAGTTATAAAGTTGAAAACAGAAAACTAAACTGAAAGCAGAAATCTATAAAATATTAAATTAAAGATTCCCGTTTGTTGTGCCAAGTTTTATATAGAAAATTTTTTATAAATAGTAAAAACATGTTTTTGATACTTAACAAAAGACGAATTAAAATTCTCATCCGTCAGTAGCCGGATTAAAAATTCTCAATTGTCCTTCCTCAATTGTCCTTCCTCAATTGTCCTTCCTCAATTGTCCTTCCTCAATTGTCTTTTGTTTTTTCATTTCGTTAAATTTTTGTTCTAAGTCTTTTAACTCTTGCATTCTTGAATTTAAACTTTCCTCTTGCTGTTTTAATTTTTTTAATTTATTATTAATTTCTTTTTCGTATTTTGATTTATCCCAGTAACCTCTTTCTTCAAAATAACTCTTGAATAACCAATTATGTTTAAGAGCTTCCATATTTTCAACAAAATATTCCGTACCTATTTTTGCATCGCGGGTCGTTTTTACTAAATTGCTAATTACAATTGCCATAGAGTCGTAAGCGCTTCTATCCGATATTAAAGCACCAAGCACCCCTTCCCCGTTCTTAATCCGAGCTAATAAATACCTTATTTCTGTTGCCGAGCTATCTACATTTTCAAAAATACTATTGGTTTCATTAGCCATTTTTATAACAATTCCGGATATGTCATCTAATTGTCTAGTCAATGAATTTAAAGTAGAATCCGCCGATTTCATTATTGAGACACTATTCAAGTAAAGTTTATCATCATTAACTATTTTACCTATTGTTCCATTACCATTATTAATTTTATGAACTATATCGGCAAAATCTTTAGTAATATTTTTGGTATAAGCCATTATACCCTGCGTTTCTTCAATAATCTTTTTCATACTGACAGTCGGTTTAGCTTGTATAAGTCCGTTGTTTTCAACTATAGCTAAATTTGGTGAACCGGGAGAAATTGAAACTATTTTACTCCCAATTAGTCCTTCCGTTTCAATTGAAGCTTTACTATCAAGTCTAATAAATTTTTTAAGGTCCTTACCAATCCGCATTTTCACGGCAACCCGGTTGGTTGAATCGTCTAATAATTTAATTTCACTAACGCTTCCAACGTTAATTCCGCTTAATCGTACAGGGGCGCCTGTCTTTAATCCTTGCACATCATCGAAGTATGTGTAGACATAATAGCTTTTTACAAAAAGCGAACTCTTATCCCCGACTAAAAAAATGGCAAGAACAAGTAAGACTGTCCCTAAAAAGACAAATAGACCTAACCTTGCTCCTTCAAGCTGTTTTAACATCGCACTTTCCTTCTAAGATTTTATTAAATCCGTACTAAAAAAATTTTGAAGGAATTTATCTTTTGAACGCACTAATTCATTAAGAGTTCCTTCATAAGCAATTGTACCGTCTTTCAAAAATATTGCACGGTCGGCAATAATTTTTGCACAAACCAAATCGTGCGTAACTACAATTGATGTCATATTTAAATCTTTCTGCAATGAAATAATAAGTTCACTTATATCTTTAGAAGATATTGGATCTAAACCTGTTGTCGGTTCATCATAAAACATAATTTCCGGTTCTGTAATTATTGCTCTTGCCAATCCAATTCTTTTTTTCATCCCGCCTGAAAGCTCCGAAGGCATTTTATCTATTGCATCCTCCAAACCGACTAAATTTAATGTATGATGAACTTTTTCGTCAATTTCTCCAGGTGTATTCTTTTTCCTTTTTATTAATGTAAACTCTAAATTTTCATGAACAGACATTGAATCGTAAAGAGCTGCTCCTTGAAACAGAAAACTTGTATGCCTTCTTATTTCGTTTAGTTCTTTTATATTTAATTTTAATATATTTTTATCTTTTATGTATATTTCACCTTCATCGGGTTCTAATAAACCTATTATGCATTTAAGCAGAACACTCTTACCGGTTCCGCTACGTCCAAATACAACAAGATTTTCACCTTCTTTTACGTTTAATGAAATATGATCAAGAACAGTAAGTTCATCAAAGCGCTTAGTTAAACTTTTTATTTTTATAATATCTAAAGCGGCCATATCATTAAGGATAATTTTACAAGAATCGTATCAAAAACCAGAATAAGTAAGGACGCAACAACAACGGAGGTAGTGGAAGCCCTGCCGACTCCCTCCGTTCCGCCTGTAGTTGTATAACCTTTATAAGAACCTACAATGCCCACAATATATCCGAAGACAAATGTTTTTGCAATTCCGGGAATAAAATCTCTAAATTCAATAGATTGAACAACGGCATTTTTATAGTACTCAAAACTCATACCTTGCGTTAGTAAAATTGCGAAGTAGCTTCCGAAAAGAGCAATAAATATTACATAAATAGTTAATAACGGAAGCATGAAAGTAGTTGCAACAACTCGAGTTACTACTAAAAAGTTAAATGGATTTATCCCGGAAACTTCCATAGCATCTATCTGTTCGGTTACTCTCATAGAACCAAGCTCCGCACCTATTCCCGAACTTACTCTTCCGGCAAATATTAAAGCGGTTATAACCGGGCCTAATTCACGCACAACGGAAATAGCAACTGCCCCGGGCAAAAAATCGGAAGCGCCGAACCTGGCAAAAACCGGTTGACTCTGCATAGCCAGAACAAGTCCTATCAGCAACCCTGTTATACTAACTATAGGAAAGGTTTTTATTCCTAATTCATTCATTTGTTTTTTAACTTCTCTTATTTCATAAGGAGGAAGAAACAAATCTTTGAAAAATTGAATATTAAAAACCGTTATACCGGTTAAGGTGGCAAAGAAATTATAAATAATTTCCGAAGTAGTAAGTCTTCTTTTTGAATAATGATGTGGTAATTTCATATAAAATTATAAATTATAAAGCCCTAATATAATATTAAATGCAATATAAAGGAAAATTTTGACGAGCGTTTTAAAACGCATTTATAATATGATTAATAACCGGTTTGTAACCTTTTTGATTCAGGATTGCAATAACATCAATTCTACAAACAGTATTTCCAATTTCTTTTTCATACAAATAACCTTCACTTATTTTTTTAATCTGCCTTTGTTTGTTCCTTGTAACTGCTAATTCCGGCGGTCCGAATTCCAGATTCTCTCGTGTTTTTACTTCAACAAATACTAAAATATCACCGTCCTTTGCAATTATATCAATTTCACCGTGCCCAAATCTATAATTTCGCTTGAGAATCCTATAACCTTTTTTAACCAAAAACTCACAAGCTAAATCTTCGCCGTAATTGCCAAATGATTTTCTATATTTACTCATTTTTATTTCTCAACTAAAACCGTACTTTCATTCAAATTCAAAATTCAGCTTATTATTCTACTTAAAAAAGTTTTTCTATGCAGCGGAGTTAAACCGTATTTTTTAATGGCCTCAATATGCTGTTTGGTACCGTAACCCTTGTTTTTCTCCCACAAATAATTCGGGAAATTTTTTGCAGCATTAATCATTAAACGGTCTCGTGTAACTTTTGCTATTATAGATGCCGCAGCAATGGAAAACGATTTGCCGTCTCCTTTAACAATTGCTTTACAGGGTATATCCGAATTAAAGGTTTTATTACCGTCAATAAGAATAAGCTGCGGTTTTATGTTTAAATTATTTACTGCAGCCTTCATTGCTTTCAAAGCTGCCTGTAAAATATTGATTTCATCAATTTCTTTTTGGTCTATAATGCCAATTCCATAACTCAATGATTGATTTACAATTAACTCAAAAAGCTCTTCCCTTTTCTTTTCCGTTAATTTCTTAGAATCATTTATACCGTCAATAACCGTTTCATCATCAAAGATTACAGCTGCCGCAACAACTGGTCCGGCTAAGGGACCGCGCCCGGCTTCATCAACACCGGCTATTTTATTTATACTTTTGTTAAGATATCTTCTATCAAAATTTTTCATAAAAATATTATTATTGTATCATTAAAAGCTTCCTATAAAAATTGAAATAAGACCAAGAATCATATTCAATTTTAGCAAACTGCTCATTTTTTGAAGATTCTGCAAAGAGAAATTATTCTTAATTTCCCTAATGAAATAAACAAAAAGCACGTTAACAACAACCATAACTATTATAAAATATTCAATATTATAAATTTTAAGGAAAAACGGGAAAGTAGTTAGCACAATCAATAACGCTGTAAGAAAGACAAGAATAAAAATCACGGTTTCGGTTTTATATTTCTGAGGAAGTGTTATAACGCCGGTCAATTTATCACCCTTAATATCTTCGGCATCTTTAACAATTTCCCTTATTAAATTTACAAAAAACGCAAACAGAGCCGGAAATATACCGGCTTGCCAATTACCCACTGCTACACCGCCGAAAATAAATGCCAACCCGGTAAAAAAGGCTACGACAAGATTACCCATTATTATTACTTTTTTTAACTTATATGAATAGAAAAACAGCATTAAGCATGTAAAAGCGATAATTAAGAATGCAAATAAATTTATTTGAGCAGAAAGAAATAGTGCGATAATAGAGAATAATGTATAAAGCAGCAAAGCTGAACCCGGCTTTAATTTACCGGCAGGTAATACTCTATCCGGTTTATTTATCTTGTCTATTTCAATATCAAAATAATCATTGATAATATTTCCTGCAGCCGTGATAAAGATACCTGAAAGAGCAGCCAGCCAAATATTTTCATTCAAACCTTTTGGAACCGAACAAATTATACCCGCTAATAAAATTGTAATAAAAGTTATTACAACATTTACAGGTCTGGATATTTCTACAACTGCAGTAAATTTATTCATTTTGCCGGTTGGAATAAAATAATTATAAAAATATTAAACTTATTCTATATGAATTTTGTAAACTTAATAAAATTATAGTTTTTTAATTGCGGATATTTCTAAAAATCGTTTATTATTCCAAAATGAATTAGTCCCTTATTCAATGCTGCTCCTTTGGGAATTGCATAGCTTACAGTGAAAATGCCAAGTGAGGTTCCAAAACT
>BDSW01000113.1 GCA_002898175.1 bacterium BMS3Abin04 | reverse complement strand
ACTTTAATAATATCCTTTCGCAAATAATTACTAAAACTATAAATAAAATATATCGATGTAAAAATAAAGGAAATAATATATTTTAATATTTCTCTCTTAATTATTCTCATACCATATAACGGCTTCGCAACTAACTTGCCGCCCAAAATTACAAATTTAATTAAACAACGTTATTTTAAATATATTTATAAATTAGTATAAATTAAATAAAATTTAATAACAATGCCAAACTACTTGACTAAGGCAAAAATATAAGAATAAACCGCACCGGTTCTGCGGTCAAGTTGAGTTGCTTGTTATGTACTATTTTAGAACGGAAATAAAAAGCTAAATACAAAACCTAAAACAGATGATAAACCAAATAAATAAAGCTAAACAAGCACTGTAAACCAAAATAAACAGTCTTTAAAAATCGCACAAACTAAAAAACAAGAACAACATTTAATTATTAATATTTCAATAAAATGATAATTACAAATATTTACAAAAATAGGGAAGTAGAACTACAAATTGTAATTAAACGAAAAAGCCAAAGAATATTGGAAAGAACAAACACCGGAAACTTTATATTCAGGAAAAATTAAATTAACGTAAAAAACTCTTCAAAAGATAAAAACAACTTACCTAAACAAATACTGAAACCACTAAAACTTAAATATTAAAAATAAAAACCTAAAAACTCTATTAAACCGTAATGTACATAACATTATAATCAGCGGATTACATCCGCCTTTAATTATGTATTTAATCTAAAGAAAAAATCGTTTTAATTCAATACCGAGACATATAATTTTAAGTACTTAAAATAATAAAAATTGAAAAAATATTTGTTATTTACAATAATATGATATTTATCATGCCGGTATTATATGGATATAATCTGTAATTAATTGCAGAGCCTGTTGGTAATAAGGTATTGCTGATATTTTACCGTTTATTATTTCATGCCAATCTAATATTAGATGCGGATAAGCTTTGGCAGCATTACCGGGTTTTAATCCGGTTACTCAATCTTTATCCCCGGGGTATTCTTGATTAGCAGCATTTAAGAATACCGGATTTTCTAATACAGGGAAAGGGTAATAATTTGTATAAAAAAATAATTTAATTCATAAAGTTTGCTTAAATATATTTTTCATGTTAATTTATATGTAACTAAAAGGATTTAAAAATGGCGGAAAAGTCTAAACTTTGGTATTTGGAAAATTTCAATCTTTTTAAAGAATTACCTAAAAAAAGTATGGAGAAGTTGAACAACATTACTTCTATGCAGGAATTTCCTAAATCTCAACCGATTTATTTTGCAAATGAACCGTCAAATTCGATTTTCTTTTTAAAGAAAGGACGAGTAAAGCTAACCAGAACTTCACCTGATGGAAAAGAAATGATTATGGCTTTGGTTAATCCCGGAGAAGTTTTCGGAGAAATGGCTTATGTAGATGACGGCGAAAGGACCGATTATGCTATTTCCGTTGATGAATGTTTAATCTGCGCAATAAGCAAAGATGATTTTAGACACTTCGTAGAAGAAAATCCGGCATTAGACAAAAAGCTTACAAAGCTTATTGGTTTTAAACTGAGAAAATTTAGTAAGCGTATTGAAGACTTGGTTTTTAAAGATGCACAACAAAGAGTTATTTCATTTTTGTTAACTCTGGCTAAAAGTTATGGAAAAAGAGTTGGGGATGAACTTTACATAAAACCATTTCTTACTCACCAAGATATTGCTTCGCTAACAGCTTGTTCAAGACAAACGGTGAATGCAATATTAACAGATTTAAGAGAACAAGGTAAAATTAAATTCGATAGAAGAAAACTCATTATTCACGATGAAGATGATTTGCAGAAATTGCTAAAATAATAGTCTGATTTGTAAGCAAGACGACAATAGTTAAACTGCAGGATCAATATTATTCCTCCCGAAATGATTTTTACTTTATTCATATCTAAAGGTTGTTCCGCCTGCAAGCGTGTTCAAGAGCAAATTGAAAATTTAGCTGTTTCGAATAAAAGCTTAAAGTTTGAAACTAAAGATATTCTAAAAACTAAGTTAGATAAACCTTTAATTGTCCCGGCGTTGTTTGTGAACAATCAACTTTACTCTTATGGTGAAGTTGATCTTAAAAAACTTCAGAACCTTATTATAAGTGATATGAAGAAAATTTAAGAATATTACTTTCTCCATTCATTTCTCAAATATTAAATATTCAGTAAATTTGTAAAGCAGAAATAGTCTTTCGTTTTTACTCTCCTTCCCTAGTGTCACACAAATAGTCAGATTGACTTTTGGATTATCAAAATGATACAACGCCGAAAATTACCGGCTGATTTTTGGTAATTCAATTCTACATTCATAATTCTACTAATTATTGTAAGTCATGAAATAGCAACAAGATAGCTAATAAATCCGATTATTTTAAAATCACTATTTGTGATGTGGCACATACTTTGAATTGTGATGTACATCAAAAATTATTGTGTCAAAACAAAAGGAGTGGAAATGAAATTAACAAAATTATTAACAAGTGGAAGTATATTATCTCTATTTTTATTTACTTCCATTTATGGTCAAAGTTCAGCAAGTGCAACTGCTAACGTACTTGCAAGTTTAAAAAAGGGTCTTTCTATAACTAATAAAACTGGAGATCTAAACTTTGGGAATATTGTTTTAACAGGAAGTGCTGCTACTCCATTAATTACGCCGGATGCGGGCGTTCAATTTGAAGTTGTTGGACATCCCGGGAAAACGGTTACTGTAACTTATAGCAGTGTATCTCTTATAAATGATGCATGGGTTACTTCGAACGGTGGGACTAACGACAATTTAGTCTTTACACCTGATGTGGATGAAACAAGTAATAATTCGACGTACACCGGCGCTAATAATGTAACGAGCGGAAACACAATACCTTTAGCAAACAATGGCGGACTTGGTTATTTATATCTATGGTTAGGAGGTTCAATTGCTATTAAAGCTAACCAGGAACAAGGTGACTATGTAGGGACATTCACTATGAATGTAGCATATTAATCAAAATTTTTTTTAAATAAATCTAAACAAAAAGGTTTGATTACCGATAATAAATCAAGAATAAAAAAGTAATTTCCTTTATCTCATGGGTCCTCGGTGGCGTTAGTAAATTTCGAATTAAAGATGCTAACGCCGCTTTTATTTTAAAACTTCCGCTAATAAAGTATAATAATTCTTTCTTAAAATTCCGGCTAATCTTCTAAACCGACCAAATAAATTAAATACCGGTTTATTATTTATAAAATCATTTATATCTTAGAACTATGAATTTTAGCAGGTTGATATTGATTTTATGTTTAATCTTAGTTTACCGTACGGATAATTTCGGTCAATTTACAAGTGTATCTGGAAATACCTTTTCTAATTTGATTGTTCCTCTTTCAATTACAGCTCTTAGCGGAGATTTGAATTTCGGTCAAATTCTATTAACAGGTGTACCGCAGAATCCGGAAATAAAACCTAAAAATGGTAAACTCTTCGAAATTACAGGGCAGCCGAAAAGAAAAGTAACGGTAACTTATAACCCTGTCATACTAAGCAATTCACAATGGGCGGCAACTAATTCAGGTCAACTCGGCACAATGCGTTTCAATCCGAAAGTTATAAAAGATAACGGCAAAAATGTTAAAAGCGGTAAATCGATCAGGTTAAAACGAGAAGGATTAATCGGTAAAGAAAAGTTATGGGTCGGAGGTACTTTGAACGTAGCTGCCAATCAACCGGAAGGCGACTATATCGGTTTGTTTGTGATCTCTGTCTCATACTAAAATCAAAAGATTATTATATTAATTTATTATTTCTAAAATTTATATTTCATTCTACGATGATATAAACATAATTTTATTTAACAAATTTATCTAATTTACATGCGAACTCGAACTTTTTGGCTAGCGATATCTTTTATCTTTATTCTGTACGGATTAGCATCCGCACAAAGTTCCGCAAATACTTCAGCCGGAATTAGGATTAAGCTGATTAAGAGTCTGAATATTAATGCAGAACAGGGTAATCTTGATTTTGGAGAAATAATTCTTCCTGCACAAAATAAAATGCTGCTTAAAACTCCCGATAAAGGTTTACAGCTTACTGTAAAAGGACAGCCGGATAAATTAGTGATGTTTACATTCCGGAAAACAAGATTAAACTTACTCCGAGAGAATAACCGGTCTAATGACGCTTTACAATTTCAACCGCTGGTTGTAAGAACAAATAATAATACAAAATTTCTTAATCCAACACCAATTATAAATGGTCAATCTTATAAACTTCAAAATCAAAAAGGTGAAGGAAGGATATATATTTGGGTCGGCGGTAAATTAGAGCTAACCGAGAATCAATCCCCTGGTGATTATGAGGGAACTTTCACTCTCTCCGTTGTTTATTAGTACTGCTTATATTTAAAAAAACTTTTTTATCTCATTCCATATTCAGCATAATTTTGGTACGATTTTAGTGTATATATAATAAAATTCGTAAACTTGTATTTTTAATAGTACTTTTAAGTAACCTGGCTGATTAATGAGATATTATTCCTTTATTTTAATTTTAATAGCATTTTCAAGCTCTAGTGTTTTATATTCGCAGTCTATCTATGCATATAAATTAAACGATTTGAACTTTGGGGATATTTTTATCGGGTATTCGTCCGAAGTCCAACAGACTGATAATAATGCAGCAAAATTCGTTTTCTTTCATACGAAATTCTTCCGGGGAAATGTATTAGTTAATTTTAGTCTGCCCGCATCACTGAAAAACGGGAAATATAAAATACCTGTTAAGTTCGATTCCCGCCATTCGGCATGGTCATACAGGGATAGAGTAGACGGTAGAAGAAATTTCGATCCCTATGCACCGCTTACTTTGAGAAACCTTAGAATATTAAGACCGGTTTATATTTGGTTGGGAGGGACACTTAACACATTCCAGGGAAATGCTCCCGGGAAATATAATGGAACAATAATTTTAACTATGGAGATTTTTTAGATTTATGAAAAAGCTTGTATTATTCTTATCCGTTTTTCTGCTGTCAATGAGCAGCTATGCACAAGTTATATTATCACCGTATTTGGTTTATACCGATGAGCATAACAGGTACGGAAGTTTTCTTGTTCAGAATGAATCCAATAAACCGTATGAAATAAGTATTTCATTTACATTCGGTTTCCCTGTAACTGATTCTTTAGGGAAAATGACTATGAAATATATTGAGAATCCAACCCCTGAGAATCCTTCAATCCTTCCTTGGATAAGAGCATTCCCGAAGAAATTTGTTCTCAATCCTTCCCAAAGGCAGACTGTGAGGCTTGCAGTGAAGCCAAGTAAAATTTTACCGCCGGGAACTTATTGGGCAAGAATTGTAACTTCGGCAACTCCTAAGTCAACCCCAATTGATACAATTCAGAAAGGTATTTCGGCACAGCTTAAATTTGTTCTTAATCAAGTTACTACGCTTTTTTACAGAGTAGATACAGCCACAACCGGCGTTCGTTTTGATACTGCTGAAATTAAGCTTGATTCCAGTGAAATATTAATTCATACTGAAGTCAGCAGGATAGGAAATTCACCTTTCCTCGGCGACTTAAATCTTGCGGTAAAAGATTCGCTGGGTAATACTGTTTACGAAAAGACAGAATATCTTCCTTTGTATTATGACTTAACTTATGATATGAAAGTAGATAAAAATAAATTTGG
>BDSW01000112.1 GCA_002898175.1 bacterium BMS3Abin04 | reverse complement strand
ACCTTCGGTAACAACCGACGGTAAAAAAATAGTTTTACAAGCAAACGTAGACCTAGAAGAAGAATTAGAATATGTAGTACAAAACGGTGCGGAAGGAATCGGCTTAGTGAGAACGGAACAGTTATTCCAAGTGGCTGATTCTTTCCCGGATGAAGAAACCCAGTTTGAAGTTTATTCTAAGTTAGCAGAAAAATTATACCCGAATGAAATTACGATACGAACTTTTGATATTGGCGGAGATAAGGTTTTACCGCTTGATATAAAAGAACCGAACCCGTTTTTAGGTTGGAGGGGTATTAGATTTTTACTCGATAACGAAGACTTATTTAAAACACAATTGCGTGCTTTATTAAGAGCAAGTTCTCACCGTAATATAAAAGTTATGTTTCCGATGATAGGTTCGATTAAGGAGATAAGAAGATCTAAAAAAATAATCGAACAATGTAAAGCGGAGCTTAAAGACGCAGGGCAGCATTTTGATAACGACCTTCCGATAGGAATAATGATCGAAGTTCCCTCGGCAGCTGTTATGGCGGGCGACTTTGCTGCGGAAGTAGATTTTGTAAGTATAGGTACAAACGATTTAATTCAATATATTCTTGCTGTTGACCGCGGCAACGAAAATGTTTTTGAGCAATATCAAGAGTTTCACCCGGCAATTGTAAGAACACTTAAGCACATTATAACCGAAGGTAAAAAAAATAATGCTACTGTTAGTATATGCGGAGAAATGGCAGCGGATATTTTAGCTGTCCCACTTTTAATCGGGCTCGGACTAGATTCATTGAGCGTTTCATCATCTATTTTACCGCATATAAAAAAAATAATTCGTTCAATAAAATATTCCGATGTTGAACAGTTAGCGAACGAATGCTTAAAGTTTGAAGTAGAAGAACAAATAAAAACTTCTATCCACAAATATTATAAAACTCATTTTGCAGATGATATACAACAACTATTAAAGGATTAAAAATGACCATTAAAGATTTAGTTAAAAAATATGACCCGGAATTACAATTTGATGTTTTAAAAAATTCTTATCAGCAAATTGAATATGCATTGAAAAACAAATACGATCTTGATAAAATAGACTCATCAAAAGTTAGGAATATTGTTCTAACGGGACTTGGAGGATCGGCAATTAGCGGAGATGTGTTTTTAAATTACTCTCGCAATGAATTAAATGTACCGTTTATTGTAAACAGAAATTATTTTATGCCTTCTTTTGTAAACGAAAGTACCCTGGTTATTGCCTCATCTTATTCAGGTAATACGGAAGAAACAATTGCAGCAACCAAGCATGCGTTAGAAAAAGGAGCTCAAATTCTTTGCATAACAACCGGCGGAAAGTTGGAAGAATTAGCTTTGCAAAATGACTTAGCTATTGTTTTTTTGCTAAAAGGATTTCAACCTAGATATGCATTATGGATAAATATTTCTACATTGATTAAAAGCTTGCAAAATTTAAATTTTATTCCTAACCAAAATAATATTATGGAGAAAATTCAAAATCTGCTTGAGAAGAAAGCAGTTGAATTTTCTGTGGAAAATAATCCGACATATAAAATTGCAGAATCTTTAGTCGGATTTATCCCGATTATTTATTCGGGCGATAATTTTACATCCGGAGCAGGGAATAGATTAAAAGAGCAGTTTAACGAAAACTCAAAGATTCATTCATTCCATAATGTACTGCCGGAAATGAATCACAATGAAATAATAGGATGGGAAGCATTTTCACCGAATTTACTTAATGCAAAAATAATACAATTAAAGGATACCGATTATCATCTTAGAGTTAAGAAAAGATTTGAAATAGTTTCTGCTTTAATACAGAAAGCAGGTTGTGAAGTTTATACTCTTGAAAGCGATGAGATAGATTTTAAAGTAAGGTTATTTGATTTAATTTACACAGGAGATTGGATTTCCTATTATTTAGCAATTTTAAGAGGTAAGGATCCTTCTGAAATTGAAAACATTAACTATCTGAAACAAGAACTTGCTAAAGAAACTTCTTAAATATTTTGCTTTTATTTTCTTTATAACATTTCAAATTGCTTCTGCACAATTCTATTCTTTCGGCAGAAATAAAGTCCATTATGAAAGTTTCGATTGGAAAATAATCAAAACCAAGCACTTTGATATTTACTATTACGATAATTTTGAAGAAATGGCTGAGATTGGCGCTAATTATGCAGAAGAAGCATACCACGATTTAAAAATTAAATTCGACGGATTAGTAACTCGCCGGATTCCGCTTATATTTTATAACACTCATATTCAATTCGAACAAACTAACACAACACCCGGTTTTATTCCGGAAGGTGTTGGCGGTTTTTTTGAATTTCTAAAGGGCAGAGTAGTAATCCCTTATCTGGGTTCGTTAGAACAATTCAGGCATGTAATAAGACATGAGCTGGTACATGTTTTTATGAGCAATAAACTACACAATGTAATAAAAAATCATAGAGTAACAACAGACCGTTACCCGCCCTTGTGGTTTGTAGAAGGTCTGGCTGAGTATTGGTCATATCGTTGGGATACACAAGCAGATATGGTAATGAGGGATGCCGTCCTCAATGGCTTGTTTGTTCCTTTGTCGGACATAAATAGAATCAGGGGAACCTTCTTAATGTACAAAGAGGGACAGAATTTTTTACAATTTATATCTCAAACTTACGGTGAAGATAAAATATTATTATTGATGGAAAATTATTGGAGATTCAAGAAATTTAAGGAAGTTCTGGAATATACGATTGGAGAGGATCTGCAAACTATAGATAACAAATGGGTCTACCGATTAAAGCAGCATTACTATCCATTGTATAAAAACGATTACCCGCATTCTATTCATTCAAAAAAGTTAACGAATGAAGGTTTTAATTTTTCTCCAAATTATTTCAAAAAAGATTCCACAAGTTACATTTACTTTATAGCCAACAGAACCGGCTATACTTCGGTGTATGAATTAAAATATGAATCTAAAGCTAAGAAAATGTTCGAACCGAAATTATTAATAAAAGGAGAAAAATCCGCTTTATTTGAATCTTTTCACTTGCTCAAACCGTCTCTAACCGTATCCTCAAAAGGAGATATTGCATTTGTTAATAAGTCGGGCGGTTCCGATGTTATTAATATTTACTCTGTAATTGATTATGAACTTAAGAATACGTTCCGGTTTGATAATCTTATTTCACTATCCTCTCCGCATTTCTCGGCTGATGGAAATCAACTTGTTTTTAATGCAATCGACCGGAAAGGGTTTAGTGATCTATTTATTTTAGATGTTGAAAACGGTCATATTAATAGACTAACCAATGACTATTATAACGATAAAGATCCGATTTTCGGAAAAGATGATAAAACTATTATTTTTTCTTCGGATCGTACCGACGGGAAATATAAGTTAAAATATAACTTATTTAAGTATGATCTGAGTACTCATAAAGTAAAATATTTAACTTATGTAAATGCAAACATTGAGACTCCTAGATTCTCTCCCGATTACAGCGAACTATTCTTCAACTGTGATTATGACGGTACTTTCAATATTTGGAAGTTAGTCAAGGACTCAAACAATGAACCCAAAGGAATAAAACAATATTCGAAATTTTTAACAAGTGTTTTTGATTTTACTTTTGTAAATGATTCGACTGTAATAACTTCCAGTTTTGAAAAATTCTCTTTTCAATTTTACGAATTAAATTTAAATTCACTACCGGATAGTAATTCTGTTTTTGTTCCGAATGAATTTAATTCGGCAATTGATAAATGGCTTGCTAAAAAATTATCGGTAAAATCTAAAAGGGATAAATTAAAATATAAGCGAAAATATTCTCTCGATTATGCAGTTGGTCAAGTTCTTACGGATCCGATTTACGGAACACGCGGAGGAGCTCTGTTTTCATTAAGCGATTTAATGGGTGATGACCGGTATCAATTTTTAATATATAATACTGCCGAAGTACAAAGCGAGTTCCTGAAAAATTTTAATATTGCCATAAGCAGATTAAATTTCGGCAAACGGACAAATTTCGGTTATGGCATTTTCCATTTTAGCGGACAGAGATATGATATTAGACAATCAGATCAATTTTTCTTTGAGCGTATTTTCGGGGGGTATTTTAGTCTTATTTACCCGTTTTCAAGTTTTGATAGAATAGAAGCAACGGTCTCTCTTGCTAATTCCGATCGCGATGTTATTACCAAACTTATCGGCAGAAAAGCAATTCTTCTTTCTAATGTTATTTCTTATGTGCACGACAATTCACTTTGGGGCCCGACCGGTCCGCTTGACGGGTCACGATTTAGAGTTCTTATGGGTTATACAACAGACATTAAATTCAGCAATGTAAATTATTATACTTTTGTGGCCGACTACAGAAAATATTTTAGGTTAGGTCTAAGAACATCGTTAGCAACCAGAGCATCAATATTTATTAACGACGGGAAAGAAGCCAGGCGATTTATTGCCGGGGGAAGCTGGGATTTAAGAGGATGGCGAAGATGGTCAATTAGAGGTGAAAAACTTTGGCTTTCATCTATTGAATTGAGGTTTCCGCTTCTTGATAGGATTTATATAAAATTCCCGTTTTTCGGTTTACAGTTGGCAGGCATAAGAGGAGCACTCTTTTTTGATGCCGGTGGAGCTTGGGATAGAAAGTATACGGAAACTTTAGGTAGTCTTGGCGGAGGTTTAAGAATTAATTTATTCCGGGTAATTACACTTCGATACGACATTGGTAAAAAAATTGAGAAGAATTTTACACAATTTCAGCCAAAGCTGTTTTATCAATTTTTCTTCGGATGGGATTTTTGAAAAATAAAATATTCATATATCTATTTGTACTTTCAGTTGCTTTATCCGGTTGTGCAAAACCTCTTATTCTTGTTAATTTCGTTTCTAATTACGGTGATTTTAATAGAGTAACTTCAGGCGGAGTAAAAGCATTTTATACTGATCGTACACTTGGAGATTCCTTAAAACTTATATGGAATGAAAAAACACACGGAGGTTATGCTAATACATTTTTGCGCGCTTACAAAGATATTTTATTTGTACCGGATTTATCCGGAATAATTACGGCTTTTGATTTTAAGACGGGGAAGGAATTAGGTGCAATAAAAAACAATGGAGAAATTAGGGCAGCTCCAATATTGTACAAAACTACTTTAATTTTCATTGTTAACAATTTAAATGAAAATTACGGGACTTTACATTTTTATAATCTTACCAACGGTTGGGATTATAAAGTGAAAATTCCTTTTGGCTCAAAAGGTGAATTATTAGGGACAAAAGAAAATTTATTTGTTCTTGCAAAAAACGGTACCCTATATAAATTTAATTATCAAAGAAGAAAACTTTGGCAGACCAACGCAACAGGTTTAACATTTTGCTCACCTACACTTGACGCTAATCAAATATTTTTCGGTAATCAAAAGGGGGAACTAATATCGGTCGATAGTAAGACCGGCAAAATTTGGTACCGACGCAAGATTTCGGCAGGATTTGAAGGCGGAATAACTTCTTTCAACGGTTCACTTTTTATTGGAGATAAAAACGGTATTGTGTATAAAGTTTCAACTGACGAAGGAAGGGTTGTTTGGAAATTCGATACAGGTTCTAAAATTAAAAATTTTATTACTTTTCACAACAAGCAAATATTTGTTGGAAATTTAGCCGGTAAGTTATATTCGTTCAATATGGATACAGGAGAAGTTAATTGGACATCTTACATCGGTGGAGTTATTAATGCAACACCGTTGATTTTTAACAATTACATAGTCCAACCGAATCTTAACAAAAATACATACATAATTGATATTAATAACGGTAAAATAAAGCGAACAATAAAATTCGATAATAAATGCAGAACTGCTCCGGGATATTACCAAGGAATGCTTTATTTTGGTATTGATAACGGTGAGATTTACGCATATGAGGTTATTGAATAAATGAATATGCAAGAGATTTTTACGAATTTCAAAAAATGTTTATTCCTTCTTATAAACTGCGGGTTGTTTATAACAACTACTGTTTCCTTGGAAGCGCAAAACTGTAAGTCCATATATACCATTATCAGCAACGGTAATTATATTGTAGTCGATCAGAAATATGGCGCCAAAGATATTCTAAAAGTTAATTTGCAAAAAGGACTACACACAGTTGTTGTTAAAAGATCATTTCGTATTTGGGACGGATACAATAAGACGGATACATTAGATGTTAAAGATTGCAGCATTTCTAAAACACTCGTCTATTCTTTACCGCGTTTAAGTTTTATTAACTCAACACCGCAAGATGCATTAGTGCTAAACAAGGGAGTTTTTCTCGGATATACTCCTTTAACAATACCGACTATGAAGAACAAAATAAAGTTATACAAACGAAATTATTTTCCACAGGAAATAAGCTTCTCGAACTCTTTGGAAAATATCAGGTTAGTTCCTGACAAAACAATAATTCATAAAGCTAATTTTACAGATTCTCCGTGGTTTAAAGTTTTAGTCGGCACTGCTGTTGGATTTGGCGCTACAGCTGCATATTTTAAGCTTAAAGCCGATAACAGATTTGACCAATATAATCAAACTAAAAACAAAACTTTTCTTGATGAAACAGATAAGTTTGATTTGATAAGCGGAATTGCGCTCGGCGCTTTGGAAATAAATTTCGGAATACTAATCTATTATTTCTTTTTTGACTAATTCTTTAATTTATAATATCTGTTCTTCCCGATACTAATGAGCATCCAACCAATTTTTACCAGTTCCGATATCCGCTAATATCGGCACGTTCAGAGGTAATGCATTTTCCATTTTCTCTTTTATAATCGGTATAAAAGTTTCTAACTCCGATTTATAAATATCGAATAACAATTCATCATGGACTTGTAAAACCAGCTTGGTTTTAGATTTTTGTTTTTCTAACTCGTTAAAAATATTTATCATTGCAATTTTAATCATATCTGCAGCTGTTCCTTGAATGGGCATATTGATGGCTACTCTTTCCTCAAATTGACGAACAACGCGGTTACTGCTGTTTATATTTTTCAAATATCTTCTTCTGCCCAAAAGTGTTTCGGCATATCCGTTTGTCTTCGCTTTCTGAACCGATTCGTCCATAAAATCTTTTACATTTTTAAAAGTGCTGAAATAAGTATCAATAATTTCCTTCGCGTGACTTTGAGTAATTCCGAGTCTGGTTTTCAAACCAAACGGACCAATTCCATAAAGGATTCCGAAATTTACCTCTTTCGCTTTCCTTCGCATATCCGGAGTTACATCTTCAGGTTTAACCATAAACACTAATGCAGCTGTACTGCGATGAATATCTTCTCCGTTCTGAAATGCTTTTTTTAGAGCTTCATCATCGCTGAGGTGTGCCATAATTCTTAATTCAATCTGGCTGTAATCGGCGCTTAAAATTAAATACTCATCGTTTGTAGCCACAAAAGCTTTCCTTATTTCTTTTCCCATTTCAGTACGAATGGGGATATTCTGCAAGTTAGGATCAATACTTGAGAGTCTCCCGGTAGATGCAATGGTTTGATTAAAAGTTGTATGAATTCGTTTTGTCTCCGGATCAATTAGTTTTGGCAATGCATCTGTATAAGTTGATTTTAATTTTGATGCTGTTCTATAATTCAGCATCTCATCTATAATATCATGTTCGCCTCTCATTGCTTCAAGTGTTTTAGCATCCGTCGAATATCCTGTTTTCGTTTTTCTAACCGGTTTTAATTTTAATTTATCAAATAGAATATATTGAAGCTGTTTTGTTGAATTTATATTAAACTCTTCACCAGCTAAAGCAAAAATATTACGAGTATAATTGTTGAGTAATTTTTCTAATTCCTTACTTAACTCAGCCATTATTTCTACATCGAGTTTTACGCCGGTTCTTTCCATATCTTCCAAAACCGGAACTAATGGAAATTCAATATCATAAGCAATTTTCTCAAGCTTTTCATTTTTTAGTTTATCTTTCAATATTTTGTATAAACGAAAAGTTATATCGGCATCCTCGCATGAATAATCCGAGATTTCATCTACATTGACTTGAAATATTTTTGATGCGTCCTTTTTATCTCCAATAAGCGAACTGATAGGAATCGGTTTGTAGTTTAAATATTTTTGAGACAACGCATCCATACCGTGCTTTTGATCAGGATCGATAACGTAACTTGCCAGCATAGTATCAAAATAAAAATTGTATACGTCAATTTTATATCTTTTCAAAACGCCGATATCATATTTCCCGTTTTGGCATATTTTTCTAATATTTTTATTTTCAAAAACCGGTCTGAAGATATTTATGAAATCATCTATTAATAACCTGTCCGTAAGATCGACAGTTAAAAAGCTCAGTTCATTTACTAAAGGATTAATAGCTACATAATAAGCTTCAGATGGTTTTAAGCTGAACGCAACTCCGGCAAGATTCGCTTGCATTTTATTTAATGAGTCTGTTTCCGTATCAAAAACAAATTCGCTTATTTTACTTAATAGTGCAGCAAGATTTTCAGCACCTTCCTTGGTTTTCACTAAGTGATACTTTACTTTCTTTTTATCAAAAATAGAAGTCGTATCTTCTACACTTTCCGCTTCTGTAATAATATCATTATTGCTCCCGAAAATTTTATTAACACGGTTGATTAAATTCCTAAATTCCAGTTCAGTAAAAATTTTATTAAGTTCCTTGATATCCGGTTTTTTGAATATAGTTTTTTCCAGATCCATTTCCAACGGGACATCAATCATAATTGTCGCTAATTCTTTTGATAAGAATGCATTTTCTTTCCCTTCCTCTAGTTTTTTTCTTAAACCTTTTTTTTCGATGGAATCAAGATTTTTGTAAATATTTTCTATTGAACCGTATTGTTGAATAAGTGGTGTGGCGGTTTTAGGACCAATACCCGCAACGCCGGGAATATCATCGGAACTGTCGCCGACTAATGCTAAATAATCTATCATTTGTTTAGGTTCAAAACCGTAATCTTGTTTAACTTTCTCTTCGTCAATAGTTGTTAACTCATCTCCGGTTCTGCCTGGCTTAATAAGTTTTACATGACCATTTACAATTTGGATATAATCTTTATCCGGCGTAATTGCATAGGATTCCATACCAAGCTTTGCAGCTTTTTTTACTGCGGTTCCTACAATATCATCGGCTTCATAACCGGGTAAAATAAAAATAGGGATATTAAATGCTTCAACAACTTGTTTTATTCTATTTATTTGGGGAATCATATCCTCCGGCATCTTCGCTCTACTTGATTTATATGCTTCGTACCTTTCGTGTCTAAAAGTTTTTTCTTTAGAATCAAAAGCAACCGCAATGTAATCAGGTTTTGTATCTTCTATTATTTTCAAAAGTTGATTGATAAACCCGTAAACCGCAGAAGTCGGTTCACCGCTGCTTGTTTGTAAAGGGCGATTAATAAAAGCATAATATGCTTTGTAAGCTAAGGACATTGCGTCAATAATTATAAATTTTTTCCCGGTTTTATTCATATTCTTTTCTGTTGTAGTTAATAATAAAAAAGTTTTACAAAATAATAATTTTGAAAAGTAATTTACTAATAGTAGAACAAATTGTAATTTTATTTTTTATTTTTGAACAGCGTAAATCCGGAATTGATTAATTGCTTATAATCATAAAAATTATGAAAACTTTTAAATATCTAGTAATTTTTCTCACTGTGTTGTTTCTTAGCTGTTCGGCTCAACCGCAGCAGAAAAGTATTTTTGTTGCTAATTGGAATTTAGAAAATTTATTCGATACAAAAGATGACCCGAATAAGAACGATGAAGAGTTCTTACCAAATTCTCCAAGACATTGGACAGCAGAAAGATTAAATAATAAACTTAAAAACTTAGCAAGCGTAATTAAATTCATGAACGATAATAATGGACCTGATTTGCTGGGTGTTGAAGAGGTAGAACATAAGTATATATTAGAAACGATGATAAAAAAATATCTCAATAATAAAAACTACAAAATAGCTTATGCCGAATCACCTGATCATCGCGGGATTGACAATGGTTTAATTTACAATTCGGATTTATTTAAATTAATTAAAATTGAAAAGCTCACAATTCCGTTAAAGAACAATTATACAACAAGGTATGTTTTGCATGTTATAATGGAATTTAGAAATTCTAAGCTTCACATATTTGTAAATCATTGGCCTTCGAGAAGAGAGGGATTAAAAAAATCCGAACCGAACAGAATTGCCGCGGCAACTATTTTAAAGAAGAGTGTTAATAAGATTTTGGATAAAAATAGTAATGCCCGCATAATAATACTCGGCGATTTTAATGATCTTCCTTCCAACATTTCAATAAAAAGAATATTAAGAGCAAAAGAATTCAAGTGTAATTCTATTTCTGGTATTTCAAAAAATGATTTATTCAATTTATCATTTAAAATATTTCAAGAAGGGGAGGGAAGCTACCGTTATAGAAGTCATTGGAATATGTTGGATCAGATAATAGTCTCGGGGAATTTGATAAACGGAAAGTTGGTTCATTACAAATGCAATTCATTCCATATAATCAAACCTCCGTTTATGGTTGAACATAACGGAAGATACGAGGGATATCCATTACCGACTTACGGAGGTCGGAAATATTTAGGCGGCTATAGTGATCATTTCCCTGTTGGTGCGACGTTTTTATTTAATTGATTGAATTATTATGAAATCATACATTTTAATTTTTGGGTCTCAAGGAAATCTTGGGAAAGGAATAACCAAAATACTTACAGAGAAAGAATTTACTAAAGTTTATTTATTTAATAGACACTTTAGTAGAGTGAAATCTTCTAATAACAAGATTGTACAAATTAAAGTAAATGATTTGACTAATGAAGATAATGTTATTTCATCATTTAGAAGGGTAAAAATAGAGAGGAGTGCAGAGTATCATTTAATATCTACTGTTGGGATGTATATGGGCGGTCAAACAATTACAGATATGAAATATGAAGATTGGCTAAAAGTACATTCAACTAATTTAAATATTTCATTTTTAATAGCTAAACACTTTTCTAAATTAGTTAAAAACGTTAAGGGCGGTTCTATTTGGTTTATAAGTGCAGTTACTTCTCTAAATCCGGAAGTAGAAAAAGCAGCCTACGGCAGTTCGAAGAACAGTTTGAATTATTTAGTAAAATCTTTAGCATTGGAAGGTAAAAAAATAAATCTGTCAAGTAACGCGATTGCCCCTTTTATTATAGATACAAAACAGAATAGGGAATGGATTACCGATAAAACTTTAATGGTATCTCCAAAAAGTATTGGAATTTTATTATATTCACTAATTAAAAATTATAAAATACTTAGTGGGAATATATTTGAGTTACCGGGAACGTTTATATAAAAATTAAGTTAGTTATTAATTTACTTATTGACTTTTTTTTATTAAATCCTTAACGTTACTCAGTTTATTTTTCCTTACTACAAAAATTCAATAACACAAATAAATATATCGGAGGATTAATCAAATGCATTTATTAGCTCTGGGATTTGTTTATGAGATAATAGCTCAAGCACAAACAAGCAGCGGTGGCGCTTTAACTTATCTACAACAAAAGTTTGTTGAAGGTGGCGGTTTTATGTGGCCAATTTTAATTTGTCTGGTTTTAGGTCTTGGTTTCGTAATAGAACGAATTTGGACTTTATCAAAATCTTCAACGAATACGAAAAAATTTGTTGTTAAAGTTCGCGATGCAATTAATAATGGCGGTGTTAAAGAAGCAATTGAATTGTGCCAGAATACAAGGGGCGCTGTAGCATCTGTTTTCCATGCCGGACTTTTAAGATCGGATGAAGGTATTGATGCCGCCGAAAAAGCAATTATGTCTTATGGCGGTATTGAAATGGGATTCCTTGAAAGAGGACTTGTTTGGATTTCATTGTTTATTAGTATGGCGCCGATGCTTGGTTTTACAGGAACGGTTCAAGGTATGATTGTTGCGTTTGACGATATTGCCTCTGCTAACCAAATGTCTCCTAGTATTGTTGCTAACGGTATTTCCATAGCAATGTTAACAACTCTGTTCGGTTTGGTTGTTGCAATGATCCTTCAATTTTTCTACAATTACTTAATCGCAAAAATTGATAGAATTGTTGGCGATATGGAAGAAGCATCTGTAGAATTAGTGGATACTTTATACGAAATTCAAAATAAAAAATAAAAGAAAATTAAGAGAAAAGAAAAATGCTAATTAAGAAAAAAAATAGACAGGGAGGAGAATTTTCAACTGCTTCAATGGCTGATATTACCTTCTTACTTTTGCTCTTCTTTCTTGTGTCTACTAATATTGATGTTGATACGGGAATTGGATTAGCTCTTCCCCAGTATGTTCCGCCGGAAGAACAAAATTTTGCTCCAATTTCAAAAGATAGATTAGCTGCAATATCAGTTAACTCTAATGGCGATGTTTTACTTAATAAGAAAATTATTGCGATTCCTCAGATTAAGGAAAATCTAACCGGACGAATTAGGAGTAAAATAGATCTTCCTAAAAAGAAAAAATTGGTTGTTTCTATTAAAACCGATAGACAAACAAACTACGATTTATATATCCGGACACTTGATCAGGTAAAGGGAGCTTTTTTTGAAGTAAGAGATGAATATGCATTAAACCATTGGGGTAAAAAAACTCATAGTTCAGATCAATTAACAAAAGAGCAGATGCAGGAACTTAAAGATAAAATTCCTATTATTATTTCCATAGCTGAACCTGAACAGATAAATAAATAATTATTTGAGGTTTATTAAATGACTTTCGAGAAAAAAAGAGCAAATACAAGCCCGGGAATTCCAACTGCTTCTATGCCGGATATTATTTTTATGCTTCTATTGTTTTTTATGGTTGCAACTACATTAAGGGAACAAGATATATTTGTTAAATTTACATTGCCCGAAGCTAAAGCAATTGAAAAAATAGAGAATAAACGACTTGTATCTTATCTATACGTCGGGAAATCCGGTAGGATTCAAATTGACGATAATATTGTTCAACTTAAAGATATACAGAATATCATGTATAAAAAGAGAGTTGCACTACCTCCTCTTATTGTTTCCTTGAGAGTTGATAAGAGCGCTAAGATGGGTGAAGTAACTGATATTCAGCAAGCATTACGCAAAGCTGATGCTCTCAGAATAAATTATTCTGCAAGAAGAAAGGAATAATTCCCGGTTTTTATTATTTTTAAAGGCAGGTTATTTTTAACCTGCTTTTTTTTTGAGTTTTTGAGGATTAAAATGAATCTAAAAGATAAAATTAACAACGATCTTAAAGAAGCTTTAAAAGCAAAAGATAAAATTAGATTAAGTACAGTAAGGTCTATCAGGGCGCTGATACTTGAATTTGAAAAAAGCGGGAAAGATAAAACTATTACAAAAGAAATCGAAATTAATATGCTTAGTACAGCTGCTAAAAAAAGGAAAGAAGCAATTGAACAGTATGAAAAAGCTGGGAGAATTGATTTAGCAAATAATGAAAAAATTGAATTGGAAATTATTCAAGGTTATTTGCCGAAGCAGTTAACAAAAGAGGAATTAACTAAAGGGATTTCTGACTTAGCCAGCCAAATTGGAGCTTTCGGGAAAGCTGATTTTGCGAAACTTATGCCTTTAGCTATTAAGACATTCAAAGGACAAGCCGACGGTAAAATGATTAAAGAAGTTGTTGAATCGATTTTGAGTTGATATGAATTATATTGATTATATAATTCTTGCAATCCTTTTTATAGGCTTTATTCTTGGCTATAAAGATGGTTTAATAAGAAAGATTATTGGTCTTATTGGTTTGATTATAGGAATTTTTGTTGCTATAAAATTTTCAAAACAAGCTGGTATATTACTTGCTCCGGCATTTAATAATGAGTTTTATCTCTCCGAAATTATTGGAGGAATACTCATTTTTCTAATAATTATCTTTTTTTCTTCAATCATTAAGCGTCTTGTACATCCGGCTGATAAAGTAAATAAATTTTTAAATCAACTATTGGGTGGTATCGCAGGAATATTTCAACTTTTAATTTTTGTAAGCGCATTTTTATTGCTTCTAAATATTTTCCAATTCCCTTCAGAAAAAGATCGCAATGTTTCTATATTATATTCACCGGTTTATAGTATTGTACCCGAAACTATTGATTTGATACTTGGTTCCCGCAGTAATGCAAAAGGTTTTATTGAAGATTATATTAATAGTTCAGACCAATCAGATACACTGGAAATATCTGATTCACTAAATGTTGACCCAACTTTAAAAACAAAAGATTCGGTACAATGATTTCTACTGATGTCTTGGAAAAACTAGAATTCACAACAACTCTAAATTATATTTCAAAATATACATCAACTGAAGTCGGCAAAAACAATATTTTATCAACAAGACCTTTTTCATCACTAAATACAGTTATTGAAGAGGGTAATTTTGTTACTGAAGCAAAAAATATTTTAATTGAAAAGGATTATCCTCCATTTGTTTTTGTCCCTGACCTTTATAATCAACTTTCCAGAAGTAATATTGAGGGAAGTATATTAAACCAATTAGAGATTAAAAGTATTCTAACTCTGGCAGAAACATCAAGAAAATTATTTACTTTTTTTAAGCAGACGGAAAATTCAAATCTTTTCAAGAAAATTGCTAACGATCTATTTGTCGATAAAGTTTTTGAAAATCATATATCCTCTATTTTCACCAGTTCCGGTGAAATTTCGGACAATGCAAGTGCCGAGCTTAAAAGAATACGGCAGGAAATAATAGTAAAAAACAAAACACTTAAACAAGTTGTAAATAAGATACTCAAAAAGTTGAGTGATGCGTATTTAGTTCAAGAGGAATACATTACTCAAAGAGACGGGAGAATTGTTTTACCAATTAAAGCAGAACATAAAAGGCATGTGAAGGGATTTATACACTCGGAATCCTCAACCGGGCAAACCGTTTATATTGAACCTGAAGAATCACTTGAACTAAATAATGATATTTTAACTTTAAACTTTGCAGAAAATAGAGAGATTGAAAGAATCCTAAAAAACATAACTATTATTATTGGTAACTCAAGTAACCAATTAAAGAATTCCCTTAATATCTTAGGTAAGTTAGATTTAATTTTTGCAAAAGCTAAATATTCTTTGGAAATAGTAGGTGCATTTCCATCATTTTATGAAGATGAAACATTAACCCTTATTGATGCCATGCATCCGATTTTAATTAAAAGATTAACGCGTGAAGATGTGGTTCCGTTAAATCTTAAAATTGACAAGGAAAGCGTTATTTTAATTACCGGACCGAACGCCGGCGGTAAAACAGTGGTGTTGAAAACGGTTGGATTATTATGCGCATTAGCTTTATCAGGAATTCATATACCTGCCGCACCGGATTCTAACTTGCATTTCTTCAAAGATATATTCTTAGATATTGGAGACGATCAATCGATAGAAAATGATTTAAGTACATTTAGTTCCCATTTATCTAATCTAAATTATATTGTAAATACTGCGGACAACAAATCTTTAGTTCTACTTGACGAAATTGGAACCGGGACTGATCCGGAAGAAGGAGCGGCTCTGGCTGCAGCTTTATTAACGGCATTTAGAAACAGTAATGCAAAAGTTTTAGCTACTACTCATCATGGAAATTTAAAGCTTTTAGCTAATAACCTTAATGGTTTTCAAAATGCATCGATGAAATTTGACACTGAGAACTTAAAACCCACTTATGAATTCCGCCAAGGTTTACCCGGTTCCAGTTATGCTTTTGAAATAGCCAAAAAGATAGGACTTAGCGACTCTATATTACAAAACGCTAAACTACATCTTGATATTGATAAAAACAAAATTGAAAAATTTTTAGTCGAAATAGAAAAGAAATCTCATGAGTTAAACAAGAAATTAAAATCGCTTGAAATTGAGAATGCAAGGCTAAAAGGATTAGCAAATCTTTATGAGACTAAAATAAATAATTTGAAAACTAAGCAAGCAGAAATATTAAATCAAACAAGTGAAAAGGCTAAAACATTTATTGAAGGAATAAATAGAAAATTTGAATCTACTATTAAAAATATTCGCGAGTCTGAAGCCGATAAGAAAATAATTAAGCAAGAAAAAGAAAAAATAAATCAGCTTAAACAAGATGTAAATAAATTTTATACCCCTGAAAATAATGATGAGTTTGTACCGCATCGTAAATTAAAAATTGGGGATTATGTTAAACTCAAAGATTCAACAACGTCAGGTATAATAACTGAGATTGACGAACAAAAGAAAAGAGTTTCTATTACAAGCGGTAATTTAAAACTAAATATCAAATTATCGAATTTAGAATTGGCTAAAAAGAAAAAAGAAATTGCCGAATACAAAACCGAGTATAGACCTTATATTCCCAATACCCGTTTAGATATAAGAGGAAGAAAACCTGAGGAAGTTGAATTTGAAATAATAAAATTTATTGATGATTCTTATGCGGCAAACGTTGAACGAGTAGAAATTCTACATGGTAAAGGGACAGGGATACTAAAATCAAGTGTACAAAAATTATTAGGGAAACATTCTTTAGTAAAGAATTTTTATTTTGCTGATGTTGAAGTAGGCGGAGACGGCATAACTATAATTGAATTAAAGTAATTATAAGAATAAAAATAAAGTGTTTCGGAAATAAAGATACTGAATAATCAAATTTTTAATTGTTTTTTAAATCCATTTTGATGATTTTATATCATAAAACAAACATTTCGTAAATTTTGAATAATCATTCTTCTTTCATAAATTAAGAGTAAGAATTCAAATTCTACTTATATTCTTATAAAATGTTTAATAAAATTCTTATTGTCAACAGAGGCGAAATAGCCGTACGAGTTATTGCAGCTTGTAAAGAAATGGGTATAATCTCAGCTGCAGTCTACTCGGAAGTAGATTCCGAGGCTTTACATGTAACCTCTGCCGATGAAGCATATTTGTTAGGTCCACCCACAGCTTCAGAGTCTTATCTTAATATTCATAAAATACTACAACTGGCAAAAGAAATTAATGCAGATGCAATTCACCCGGGATATGGATTTTTATCTGAAAATGCTGAATTTATTGAGCTTGTTGAAAAAGCAGGTATCGCTTTTATTGGTCCTTCTTCGGATTCCGTTAAACTTATGGGCAGTAAGACTGCAGCCCGTAGTTTGATGCTTAAAAATGATGTCCCGATTGTTCCCGGTGCTACCAGTTCAGTAAAAACAGTTGACGAAGCTTTATCAATTGCTAACAAAATTGGTTTCCCGATAATGCTTAAGGCTTCTGCCGGAGGAGGAGGCAAAGGTATGCGCTTGGTTAACGAAGAAGATGAATTGGTTTCTTCCATGGAAAGAGCACAAAATGAAGCTGCAAAAGCTTTTGGGAATGCGGATATTTACATCGAAAAATTTATTGAAAATCCTAAACATATTGAAGTTCAAATTTTAGGCGATAAGTTTGGGAATTATGTACATTTGTTTGAAAGAGATTGCTCAATTCAAAGAAGACATCAAAAAGTATTGGAAGAATCACCGTCTATCTTTATAAATGAAGAAATAAGAAATCAAATTACAACAGCTGCTATTAATGCCGCAAAAGCTTGTAAATACTATAATGCAGGTACAATAGAATTTTTAATGGACGGCGATTTTAATTTTTATTTCTTAGAAATGAACACCAGACTCCAAGTTGAGCATCCGGTAACAGAATTAATAACCGGAGTAGACCTTGTGAAAGAACAAATTAAAATTGCAATGGGGGAAGAACTTACTTTTAAGCAATCCGACATTACAAAACGAGGACATGCTCTGGAATGTAGGATCTATG
>BDSW01000111.1 GCA_002898175.1 bacterium BMS3Abin04 | reverse complement strand
TCCGATCTATGATAATATTTTTAGTTTTGTCACAGACAGGATTGTCTGTGATACGAAAGTCCGTACTAAAAACAATCCTACGGATAATAAACCTGTTAACCTGCTGTTTTTTTTCTGACTTCTGAATTCTGATTTCTGTTTTCTACTTTCCCTTTCTTTTCCGTAAGTAGTTAAATTGAAAATTCCCAACACAAAAAAAATGCTTTCCGAGTTGGAATAAAAATATAGTATATTTACATAAAGATTTAACTAAAATGAATAACCAATAATAAATATTTGAGAGGTGAAATTATGGATTTCTTGAAAACCCTAAAAATTGAGGAAGTAAACTACGGCTCCTCTACAGGTCGGGAGTGGAATAAAACGACTGAAAGTGGTCAGATAGCTGTTCATACTCCGGTCGACGGGAAATTGATTGCTAAAGTTTATCAAGCTTCCACAGAAGATTATGACGCAGTAGTTGCCAAAGGTCAGGAAGCATTTAAGCATTGGAGGACAGTACCTGCGCCTAAACGAGGTGAAATAGTAAGACAAATTGGTTTACGCTTGCGCGAATACAAAGATCCGCTCGGCAGATTGGTTTCGTATGAAATGGGCAAATCATTACAAGAAGGATGGGGAGAAGTTCAGGAAATGATTGATATCTGCGACTTTGCCGTCGGTCAATCCCGCCAGCTTTACGGATTTACCATGAAATCCGAAAGACCAAAACACAGAATGTACGACCAATATCATCCGTTGGGAGTAGTAGGAATTATTTCAGCTTTTAATTTCCCGGTTGCCGTTTGGGCGTGGAATGCAATGCTGGCTGCCGTTGCCGGTGATACTAATTTGTGGAAACCATCTTCAAAGGTTCCGTTAACCGCTATTGCCGTACAAAAAATTATTACCGAAGTTTTAGATGAAAATGATTTACCGGAAGGATTATTTAATCTCGTAATTGGTAAAGGCTCAACAGTTGGCGAGAAAATGTTAAACGATAAACGAGTTCCTCTAATATCAATTACAGGCTCCGTACCTGTTGGAAGACACGGAGCGGAAGTAATTGCAAAGCGATTCGGAAAAGTTATTTTGGAACTGGGCGGAAACAATGCAATTATCTTAACTCCGGATGCCGATCTTCATATGGCAATACCTGCAATAGTTTTTGGAGCAGTTGGAACAGCAGGACAACGCTGTACTTCAACAAGAAGATTGATTATTCACGAAAGTATTTTCGATCAAGTTAAAGAATCTTTGGTAAAAGCTTATAAGAGTCTGAAAATTGGTGACCCAATGGATATTAACAATCATGTCGGTCCTCTTATTGATAAAGCTGCGGTCCTGGATTTTAAAGAAGCATTGAAACTTGCTCAAGAAGAAGGTGCTACACTAATATACGGGGGCGAAGTACTGGAAGGCGATGGTTATGAGTCGGGTTCTTATGTAATACCTGCTTTGGTAGAGGCTGAAAATCATTTTAAAATTGTTCAAGAAGAAACTTTTGCTCCAATTCTTTATTTAATTAAATATAAAGGTGATGTTAGTAACGCAATTGAATTGCATAACGGAGTTGTACAAGGATTATCTTCTGCAATATTTACAAATAACTTAAGAGAAGCCGAAGAGTTCTTATCGGCTTGGGGTTCCGATTGCGGTATAGCAAATGTAAATATAGGTACTTCCGGCGCTGAGATTGGCGGAGCGTTCGGCGGTGAAAAAGAAACCGGCGGAGGTCGCGAATCCGGTTCGGATGCTTGGAAAGCTTATATGAGAAGACAAACCAATACAATTAATTTCGGTACTGATTTACCTCTTGCACAAGGGATTAAATTCGAAATATAAATATCCTGAATATTCTACACCTAAATTCCTCTTGATTTTAAGGGGAATTTAGGTTTTCTTTAAACCGGCATCAAAAATAATAGGAGGCAATTATGAAAAATATTCTTCTTCTTGGTGCGGGACGAGTTACAAAACCTTTAGTCGACTACTTATTAAACCACCCAAAGTTTTTCTTACTTATTGCAAGCAGAACACTCAGTAAAGCTGAAGCGCTGATAGAAAACCATCCGAACGGAAAAGCTGTTCAAATAAATGTACAAGATGATAAAGCTTTGGAAGAACTTGTAAGTGAAGCCGACATAGTCATTAGTTTACTCCCTTATACTTATCATGTAAAAGTTGCAAAACTTTGTTTGAAGCATAATGTGAATCTTGTAACTTCCTCGTATGTAAGCAAAGAAATGAGACAGCTTAATTATGAAGCAATCGATAAAGGTTTGTTGTTTCTTAATGAGGTGGGTTTAGATCCCGGAATTGATCACATGTCAGCTATGAAAATTATTGATGAGGTCACACAAAATGACGGTTCAATAAAATCGTTCAAATCATTATGCGGAGGATTACCTGCTCCCGAAGCAAATGATAACCCTTTCGGATATAAATTTTCCTGGAGTCCGCGTGGTGTTCTGCTTGCAAGTAGAAATGATGCGCATTATTTAATGAACGGTGAGGAAATTAAAATTGAAGGTAAAGATTTATTCGAAAATTACTGGACTACCAAAGTTGAATCAATAGGGGAATTGGAA